>JAFGEF010000038.1 GCA_016931715.1 Sedimentisphaerales bacterium | reverse complement strand
GGAATTCGCTGAAAATACAGGTCTTGCCGAAGCGGTTTATGAAATTGGCAAAGACTATCAATATTCCATCTGGAATACTGCGAAAGCCAACCAGGCTCATAATTATAACCTTGAACATTTTCCTGATACCAAAATAATCTGACTTCTGGCGGGGTGATTTATCCATCAATATTTACTTGCTCACGGAGCGGAAAACTGCTATTTTTAATTATTATGAACGATTGAAAACCTTTTTCTTAAAGTGCGCCTGACTTCAATTAAGCAGTATCTTGGGCACAAAGGCTAAGTAATTGATTAAAAATGCCAATATTCTGGTTATTGACGACGAAGAGAGCATGAGGGATTCGTGCCTGCAGACTCTTTCACGCAAAGGCTATAATGTCGAAACCGCCGGTAACGGTATCAAAGGTCTGGAGATGCTGAAAGAAAAATCTTACGACCTCGTAATTCTCGACTTGAAAATGCCCGGCCTGAACGGCCTGGAAGTCTTGAAAATTATAAAGCAGGACAATCCGGATATTGTCGTCGTAGTTATCACAGGTCATGCGACTGTAGAATCCGCCGTCGAGGCAATGAAGCAGGGAGCATATGATTTCATTCCCAAGCCATTCACTCCCGAAAGCCTTCGAATGATAGTCCAGCGTGCGCTCAGTACAAGAGAGCTTGCCCTTGAAAATCTCTTATTGCGCACCGAGCTGAAATTAGGATTAGGTCAGGAAGTGATAATAGGCAGCGAAGATTCGATGAAATCAGTCGAGCAGCTTGTTCGCAAGGTCGGGCCGACCGATACGACAGTTTTAATCACAGGTGAAAGCGGGACAGGCAAGGAAGTAATTGCACGAGCAATACACAGATGCAGCAGCAGGAATGATAAATCATTCGTTGCGGTGGATTGCAGCAGTTTGGTAGAGAGTCTTTTCGAAAGCGAGCTGTTCGGCCATGTCAAAGGCTCTTTCACCGGTGCTGTGGAAACAAAATACGGCCGATTCGAGCTGGCAAACGGAGGAACTTTATTTTTCGATGAAATAGGCAACGTAAGCCTGAGCATTCAGTCAAAACTGCTCAGGGTCCTGCAGGAACGTGAAATTATAAAGGTCGGAAGCTCACAGGTTGTGAAAGTTGATGTGCGAATTATTGCGGCTACCAATAAAGATTTAGTACAGTCGGTAAAAGACGGGACTTTTCGTGAAGACTTGTTTTACAGGCTGAGCGTGGTTCCTATTACAATCCCGCCGCTTCGTGAAAGAAAAGGCGATATACCTCTGCTTACAAAGCACTTCCTGGAAAAATATAATAAAAAAAGAGGAAAAAATATCAAAGGCATTTCAGACGAAGCGATGCACGCCCTGGTCGAATATGACTGGCCGGGAAATGTAAGAGAACTGGAGAATGCCATAGAGCGGGCGGTTGTTTTAACGGAACATGAAACAATAGAACCTGCCGACCTGCTGTATTACGGCCTGACGATTGATCCTGTTTCGGAAATACAGGGTAACAGCGAAGACAAGGTCAGACGCCTTGTCGATATGGAAAAAGAGCACATTATTAAAGCGCTGAAACAATTTAACGGCCACAGAGGCAACACCGCCGAATCACTTGGAATTGACCGCAAAACACTCAGATTAAAAATGAAAGCCTATGGTATAGAGTAAAGCACACAGTTAAGTTTCCATAAATCTCTGCTTGCTCTATGGACAAATAACTGTTATTCTTAATATTGGTGAATGGTTACTTAATCGAATTGCTTTTACTTAAAAAGGTACTTTATGAAAAAAGCATTAATAACAGGTATAACGGGACAGGATGGTTCATATCTTGTTGAATTCCTTTTGAAAAAAGGATATGAAGTTTGGGGATTAATACGCCGAAGTTCAACCTTTCATACAGGAAGAATCGACCATTTATACAAGGACCCGCATGAGCAGCCCAAACTCCGGCTGATTTACGGCGATTTAACCGATGGCAGCAATCTCTCGACAATAATAAACGAGATTAAACCGGATGAGATTTATAACCTGGGAGCGCAAAGTCACGTCCGTGTCAGTTTTGATATGCCCATTTATACCGTAAATACTGATGCTCTCGGCACGCTGAGATTGCTTGAGGCAATACGTTCCTGCGGCAAATCTGTAAAGTTTTATCAGGCGTCGAGCAGTGAAATGTTCGGCAAGGTAGTCGAGACGCCGCAAACAGAAAAGACTCCTTTTTATCCGAGAAGTCCCTATGCCTGTGCGAAGGTATATAGTTACTGGCAGACTGTGAACTATCGCGAAGCTTACGGCATATTTGCCTGTAACGGAATCCTCTTTAATCATGAATCGCCAAGGCGAGGTGAGACATTTGTTACCAGAAAAATCACCCGTGCCGCAGCGAGAATCAAGCTCGGACTGCAGGACAAGTTATATCTCGGTAATCTCGATGCCAAACGTGACTGGGGATTTGCGGGTGACTACATCGAGGCGATGTGGCTCATGCTTCAGCAGGAAAAGCCTGATGATTTTGTTATCGCTACAGGACAGACTCATTCCGTCAGAGAATTCGTGGAAGCAGTTTTTCAGCACCTTGGCATGGACTGGCGAGAGTATGTTGAAATCGACAAGAGATATTTCAGGCCGACTGAAGTTGACCTGCTGCTCGGAGATTTTTCGAAAGCAAAAAATATTCTTAACTGGGAGCCTAAGGTGACATTCGAGCGGCTTGTAATTATGATGACTGATGCTGATATGAAAATCGCGGAAAACGAAAAACTTATCGAGGAATACGAAAAGAGTTCAAAAGAAAAAGGAAAATAGAAAGCGATGGATTTTTTTACTAATAAAAGTGTTGTAGTGACAGGCGGCGCAGGTTTTCTCGGCAGTTTTATCACCGATGGACTGAAAAAACGTGGCTGCAAAAATATTCTTATTCCGAAAGTAGAAGACTATGACCTCGTCAGGATTGAGGACATAAACCGGATGTACGAAGATATGAAGCCGGATATTGTGATTCATCTGGCCGCTGTTGTCGGCGGAATCGGAGCCAACCGTGCGCATCCGGGAGAATTTTTCTACAAGAACCTCATGATGGGTGTCCAGCTTATCGAGCAGGCGAGGCTGCGAAATATCGAGAAGCTTGTTGCGATTGGAACTGTATGTGCCTATCCGAAATTTACGCCCGTTCCATTTAAGGAGGAAAACCTTTGGGATGGTTACCCCGAAGAAACAAACGCACCTTATGGTCTGGCAAAAAAGATGCTTTTGGTTCAGTCCCAATCCTATCGGTCAGAATATGGTTTTAATTCGATATTTCTTCTGCCTGTAAATCTTTACGGGCCAGGCGATAATTTCAATCCCGAAAGCAGTCATGTAATACCTGCTCTGATAAAAAAATGTGTGGACGCAATTGACAAGAAACTCAACTATATTGAGTGCTGGGGGACAGGCAGCGCATCGCGAGAATTTATCTACGCCTCTGACGCCGCAGAAGGAATCTTATTAGCCGCTGAATACTATAACAAATCAGAGCCTGTCAACATTGGCGCCGGTTTTGAAATTTCAATTAAAGAGCTTGTTCAGAAAATTGCCCTGCTTACAGGTTTTAAAGGTGAAATCCGCTGGGACAGCTCCAAGCCTGACGGCCAGCCCAGACGAAAGCTGGATGTCTCGAAAGCTAAAAAATATTTCGGTTTCGAAGCGAAAACTACCTTCGATGAAGGTCTTAAGGCAACTATAGACTGGTATCGAAAACATAATATATAAAACAACCTGTGTTTTCTATATTCAAACTTCAACTTAGTAATAAGAGTTTTGCAAAAATAAGAAAAGGCATACTTTGGAAAGAAAAAATTTATTGTATAATTTTTTCTTTCTAAACGTAAAATATTACATATTAAAGAGTTATACGGACGATAATTTATTATTTTAAGAAAATCATTCGGCGATTTTCTTAAATAATATATGCCTTTTCTTATTTTTGCAAAATTCTTGTTATTAAATTCAATCAATTGCCCCCTGGCGGAATCATGGGTGCGCTGCGAGCGCCGCCAGCGCCAGGACTAACTGTGCTTCCCGCACCACGACGACCCAGATTTGTTCCGCCGCCTGCAGCAGCGTTATCGAGGCGGATGGCAAACGGAACCGGTTCTGTTGAAATCATATCGACAGTGCCGGCAATCTCGGGAGTCTTCGGGGGATCATGGAGTTCCAGAACGATGATGTCATTTGTACCGGATTTGAGGAAGTGCCCGGAAAGAAACAGAGAGCGTGTCCCGCCGCGATCCCAGAAGCGGCCAAGGTTGTAACCATTGACCCAGACCACACCGAAGCTAAAGTTTCGCATATCAAGAAAAGTGGAAACGGGTTTGTCTATATTGAACGCGGCATGGTAGAAAGTCGGGCCGGTGTGGGGAGCGGCTGAGGCTTTAAAACCATCGACTTTTGGCATAGGGAGGGAATAGATTTGCCAGTCGGTCAGCTCATTACCATCGAGGTAGGCGCCATCGACAAGGCCTTTTATGGCGCGGTTCTGCGAGTTGGCGCTGGTTATGACGGAAATGCGGCCGAGATTGTGGACGAGCAGATCGAGTGTCACTGGACCAGTTTCGTTGAGCGTGATTTTATTGCTGTCGACACCCAGACCGAGAAAGGACTTACCAACTGTCTTGCCGTTGACTATTGTGATGGTGTAGTCGCGTGCTTGGCGCAGCTCGAGCGTGCCTTTAACGCCCATTGGGAAAGTTTTTCGGTAGAGAACGAAGCCGTAGTCCTGGTTCAGGTTTTCCATCGATATTGGTTTGGCGGAGGCGGCAGTCGGCCCGGCGGGGAGCCACTCGATGAGCGGTTCATGTTCTGTGAACTTGATTGTCGGCAGCGCAGCGACTACAGGTTCAAGCGGCGGTTCGGGGAGATTGCGACCGGTTTTCTCGGCGATAACGGCGCGAAGAGCATTGAACTTGGGCGTGATGCGCCCGGCTTCATCAACAGGTGCGCTGTAATTATAAGATGTCTGCAAGGGGAGGAACTCGTTGCAGCCGGTGTTGAATCCCCAGTTCGTGCCGCCGAAGAACATGTAATAGCACCAGGAGACGTTGTGGTCGAGGAAGAAGGATGTTTCGTTTGCGACCTCCTGGATAGAGGTATGACGCGTGGCCACGGGCTGACCCCAGCCGGAGAACCATGCAGTGTAAATTTCGGGTGAGTAGATGGGTAAATCGCCGAGCGCCGCCGCGACCTGCCTGATGGACATTTCAGAGGCTCCCAGGCCGTTGGGACCGCGGAGGACGTCAGCGGGATAGGTGCTGCCGCCTCGACCGCCTCCTGCACCGCCTGGATCGCAGACCATGAGGGGAACCTCGAAACCGGCATCGCGGAAAATTGTTTGCAGGGAGTTCATGTAGGCGAAGCCGCCGGAAGCGTAGGCGACCATGCCGAACTCATTTTCCATCTGGACCATAAGAATGGGGCCGCCCTTAGTAACCTGCATGTCGGCGACTTCCTTGCCGATGCGTTCGATATAGCGTTTGGACCATTCGACGTATTTGGGATCATTGGTACGGATTTTTACATCAGGGTATTTGCAGGTCCAGTAGGGAATTCCGCCGTATTCGACCTCGGCACAGCAGTAGGGGCCCGGGCGAAGGATAACCCACATGCCGTTGTCCTGGCATATCTTGAACATGCGCCGGATATCATTCCTGCCTGTGAAGTCGAACTTGCCTTCCTGCGGCTCGGTGAGATTCCAGAAAAGATAGAAGGACAGAGTGTTGAGTCCCATAGCCCTTGCCTGCTTGACGCGGGTTTCAAAATCCTCGGGGAGGATGCGGCCGAAGTGCATTTCGCCGGCAATGATTATCGTTGGATCACCATCGATGAGAAACTGCTTGTTCCTGGTTTCAAACTTGTGGGGTTTGCCGTCAGGCACAATTTTGGTGAGCCTGGCGGGCTGGGTATTCAATACATCAGAATTCATTGCAAAAAGTTTAACAAGCGGGCTGGAGGCAACTACAGCAGTCCCAAAATAAACCGACTGCGACAAAAAATCACGGCGTGTGTTACGAAATGTACTCATTTTCTTCCTCTTATCAAAGTATGTCAACTACAGTTTCAAAAACTTACGTAAATCTATGCTAATGCATAAAACATCAGTAATTTTACAAAAATGACCTCGAACTATCAAGAAGAAAGCTTGCTCAGGCAGCCGCCTGCGGATGAATAAGTCACAGCAAAACCTGTAATTTAAAAATTTCGTGTCCCTTAAAAAACTTCATAACCGACCTCTTTAAATCAAAAATATCAATGAGTTCTGCAAAATTGAAGTTAGACATACTTTAAGAAAGAAAAAATTGCCTGTGTTTAATTTTTTCTTTCTTAAACAATGAAGTTAAATTACTCATGAATAAGCAGTTACAGCAATGCGCCAGATTGTATAAAGAAAATCTTTTAAACAGATTTTCTTTATACAATATATGCCTAACTTCAATTTTGCAGAATCTTTCAAAAATATCAACATAACGGGAAGCTCGGAAATTCATTGAATGGTTTCAATAAACTATTTCAGGCTAAACATTTTTCTATATTGCCGTAGTTACTAACCAAGATTATAATAATCAAACAACATCTGTTTCATTATCTTGTGGTTGACATATTATCTTTGAATTTAAGGAGCAGGTATTATGAAAAACCAACGAAAGAATCATTCAATTCTTAAAGTCATTTTAATATCTGTTTGCCTTATTGTATTCTTAGAGCCTTCTATTTTATCTGCTCAAAACACTGAACCGC
Source organism: Sedimentisphaerales bacterium (assembly GCA_016931715.1). Lineage (GTDB taxonomy): Bacteria > Planctomycetota > Phycisphaerae > Sedimentisphaerales > Anaerobacaceae > JAFGPS01. Next base: position 109,165 of record JAFGEF010000038.1, on the reverse strand, counting down.
AACAGTACGTGCAAGTTGAGCAAGGTCAAGAGGAATTGACTCAGGCGCTCTTTACTGCCGTTACCAATGGTCGTGGAGATGAGGTGAAAAAGCTAATAGCGCAAGGTGCTGCCGTAAATGCTGTTGATAAGTATGGCAGGACTCCTTTGCATAGTGCCGCCTCAGCGGGTCATATCGATATTGTCAAGCTTTTAATCGCACAAGGTGCCCGTCTTGATATTAAAGATAACGCCGGGCGTGTGCCACTGCATTATGCTTCCGGAGCAGGGTCATCTAGTGAAGGCGAATCTCAGGCAAATATGCTTAATATTATCCAATTACTGTTAGACAATAATACTGATATTAACGCAAGAGATAATTCCGGCTTTTCGCCATTGTATTATGCAGCTGAAAGGCGACATAAGGATATCGTAGAGTTGCTTATTAATAGCGGAGCTGATATTGACATAGTTGATAATCGCGGTCATACTGCTTATCTATGGCTTCAAAACAAAATATCTGTACTCAAAATAAGACTACAAGAGCCAACGGCGCAAGTAAGGATAAATGGATACCAAGAAATAGCAAAATTATTAAAGCGGTCTGTGTACTATGTAGCTACCAATGGAGGAAATGATAATCCAGGAACATTGAAGAGTCCATTTAGTTCAATAACCTTTGCTATAGAGATCGCAGAGCCAGGTGATACTATTATAGTTCGTGGAGGAACGTATGTGTGCACACAAACCGTTCATATCGATAAATCCGGTCTTTCAGGTAAGCCAATTCTTATTAAAGCATTTCCTGGAGAAGTACCCGTCTTTGATTGTTCTACAGTGAATACCCTGTATTCCACAGAGTCTGACGTCGGGTTTATGGTTAAAGGTGCCTATTGGCATATTCAAGGAATTGTCATTACTGATGTTCATAGAGGACTGAGTTTAGGAGGTGAAGGAGCACATCACAATGTAGTGGAGCAGGTAATTGGCCAAAATGCAGACATCGCAATTTACTCTGGGGCCGCACAAAATCTTATTCTTGATTGCGATGCGTATCAAAACGTTGAATTCTTAAGAAATGGAGGCAATGCAGATGGATTTCTCGGTGTATACTCTTTAGGTGAAGGTAATATTCTTATCGGTAATAGATCATGGAATAATTCCGATGATGGTTTTGATGTATGGTTTGCAGGCAATAGTGTCCGGTTCGAGAAATGTTATGCCTGGGATAACGGTGTAAATATCTGGAACCATCCTTTCTTTGCCGGAGACGGCAATGGCTTTAAGCTTGGCCAGGGACAAGGAAAGCATATTTTAATAAATTGCGTTGCGTGGGGTAATCCCCATCGCGGATTTGATCTAAACGCTAACAGGCAAGGTGTGGTTCTGTATAATTGTACAGGATGGAATAACCTAATTAATTATTATTTTACGACCAACAGTGGCGGAGCAGGCAATGTTTTGCGTAATAACCTCTCATATGGAGGGCAAGACTCTATTGGTGTAAGAGTTGACAGTCAGTCTAATAGCTGGGATGCTGAAGTTGGTATTGCCTTAGCCGATAGTGATTTCCTCAGCCTCGACTACAGCATGATGTCAGCCCCGCGTAATCCTGACGGTAGTATCCCCCAGAATAACTTTCTTAAACTTGCACCGGCAAGCAGTGCAATTGATAAAGGTGTTGATGTTGGTATGCCTTTTGTAGGCAAAAAACCTGACTTAGGCGCGTTTGAACATGATCCCAATGGCACTTCTCATGGCTATGTAAAGATGCTGCACCAGTATGTGCGCGACCATAACATTGAAAAGATTAATGAAATGCTGGAAGCCGGTACAGATATAAATGAAAAGGATTGGCTCGGTTATGCTCCTTTACACTGGGCCTGTTATTTCGGTTTTGCTGATTTGGTGACACTGCTAATAGATAAAGGGGCTGACGTAAATAAGATAAGCGATACCGGCCGCACTTGCTTGGAAATTGCAGATGCGATGGATTATAAAGAATTAGTTGAACTGCTTAAAAAGCATGGAGCAAAGGAATAATTATATATATGATTTTTGGGGATTAGTAATATGTTAATAAAGTATAAGGTATTACAAATTTTTAACATTAATTTAATTACCATTATATTAATGTTCATTATTTTTGGATGTGAAAGGATGTTAACTAAACCAACCGTTGCAGAAAAAGCAAGTTCAGATCCCAACAGGTATCTTGATGCTGTGCGTGAATTTGCTGACAATGTCCTTAAGTATGGCAGAGACACCTACGGTCCGAAGCATACGCCGCTCTTTGTCGATGGCGTCAATGTCACTACCAATGAGCCGGTCAAGTGGATAAGCCCTAAGGGTGATCTGTCGCAAACACTGGAGACTGAAGAGTGGATTCTCTCCAACTTTGCTTCTCAGCAGACTTTATTGCGGACCCTTGACGGATTATCAGCACTCACTGGGAACGCCAAATACCGCGATGCAGCCGAGCAGGCAGTCAAATACGCCTTTGATAACCTGCGGACTCCCAACGGCTTATTCTATTGGGGAGAGATAACCGCCTATGATGCATTGGGCGATAGGGTAAGGAACGATAGCAACATGCATGCACTAAAAAGACATTATCCGTACTATGAATTGATGTGGCAGGTGAATCCGGAAGCAACGCAGCGATTCGTCGAAGCCTATTGGTCTGGGCACATCATTGACTGGTCTAATCTTGATTTTAACCGCGATGCGGTTGACATCGATCTCTTCACTGCTGCAAAAACACCATGGGATAATGAATACAAGGGCGGAGAGGCATTCTTTACGAGCAAGGTATCTTGGGCTAGGGGTTTCTTGGCGACTGGCACAAGCCTTGCCCATGCCGCCATAACGCTGCATCAGCTGTCTGGCCAGGAACCACCGCTGGTATGGAGTAAGCGGCTTATACAGCGGTTCGTTGATGCTCGTCATCCTAATACCGGCATAAGCCCTTATTTGTACAACTATCGTCAGAACTCATTTGTGGGGGGTGGCATGGAAGAGCATTTTCGTGATCGACGTGTAGGATTGTTTCCTATAAATCCTTTTGTTGATCCTTCAACATCAGTGAGATCTCTGTATTCTTCCGAAGAAGGTAGGCCTCACGTATGGTTGAGTATGTTGTTGATGGGAGAAGAGCTTGGCGAACAGGGAAAAGAGTTTACTCAATGGGCTTTGGAGGAATTAACCGCATGGGGTAAGGCATCCTACCGAATAAAGGACAATGTATTCATGCCCATACTTACTGATGGGACTCCTATTGAGGGAATCATGCTCGAAGAAAATTCTTCGGGCGCTCTCAAGGGAAGTATTGCTGAGCCTCTCTTTGCTGATGCAGGGTTTTTATGGGCATACGCCACTGCCTATAAAGCAACAGGCGATTCATTTATGTGGCAAATGACAAGGGATATCGTTCAAGGTAACGGCTTCGGAGATATCGGTGAGATCCCTGGTCAGGCACCGTCATTGAATAGAAACACAACTAATGCCAATGTTTATAGTTTGTTAGGCTTCCTTGAGCTTTATAAGAAGACAAGGCAGGAGGAATTCCTAGGTATAGCCCGTCGTATCGCTGACAATATCTTGTCAACAGAATTTTACAATGGTTTTTTTGTTTCCAGCAATAAAGATATTTATGTGCGATTTGACTGCTTTGAGCCGCTGGCCTTATTACATTTAGCAGAAACGCTCAAAGAGCAGCAGGGATTAGCGCCGCGGGTCTGGCCAACCAGTCCTATATTTGTTGCTCCCTATCGCTATAATGAAGAAGGAATCGACAACCTGATTATATATACATTAACTGAAACGCCTGAGCTACCGCTATCGCTTCAGGAGGCAGCAGCTATCGGGAATGTGGATTTGGTAAGATCTTTCATTGAGAGTGGAGCTTATATAGAAGGTGTGGAGAACCCTATGTTAAGGACTGCTCTTTATCGTGCAGTGATGAGCGATCACAGAGACGTAATCGAACTTCTCTTAGCCTATGGCGCTGATATTAATACTAAGGATTTTCAAGGTCGTACGCCGTTAGCTTGTGCTTTCGCGAACAATAATGTTGACTTAGCGAAACTTCTCCTTTCCGCAGGCGCTGATGTTAATGCCACATTATCCGATGGACGTACTCTGCTACGAGAGGCTATTGAGCGTAATAATGTTGATCTCGTGAAACTTTCCCTATCTTTTAATGCAGAGGTAAATAAGAGGAATACAGTAGGCCGGACCATGTTGCACATAGCATGTTTGCGTAGTAATAGGGAAATAGTAGCACTATTGATTGCCAGCGGTGCAGACATAGATGCAAAAGACAATGGTGGACTGACTGCGTTAGATCTTGCCCGGCAACGTGGGAATAAGGAGATCATCGAGCTATTGACTGAAGCGATGCAGAAGGACATCACCCAATACCCCACAAAAAACAAACTTGATGCAGAATCATCTGTGACATCGGAAGATAAATAAAATGGGAATGTAAGCCATAAATATCATCTGATTTTATGAGTGAAAGTCGTACTACAACCAGAAGAGTCATTCCCTCCCCATTTTTTGAAGATGCCCATTACCTAAGTTTTTTTAACATCAATCATTTACGAGGATCGAAAATTCATTGAATGGTTTCAATGTACGAGGTACAAGTCTTGTCACGAATTATCTAAAATTGCAAAGGATTCTGCAAAATTGAAGTTATAGAGATTATATTTTTTTACTTTGTGCTGTTTATAGGTGTAATCTCCCGGTTATTAATTTATCAAAATCTTCTACAGCTATGGCAGGAGAAGTCTTAAATGAGATACCTGTCATTTTAGTCAAAGCAATAGAGGCTTTCATTACATGGTCTAAATCGGGAAAATCAACAATAAGAACTATGTCCTGCTCTCCAAGCAGTGTGTACATCGAACTTACCTGACCGCCAAATTTATAAAGAAGACTGACTGCTTCGTCTGTTCTTTCGGCACCCATTTTGTTGAATGATTCGAATGAGTATTTCCCAAACATAAAATACGTGGCCATATCAATCCACCTTTCTTTACCGCCGGTTAAAACCGGCATTATGCCCTTACTATAAAATATGCTTTTATAACCTTGATATTATATCGATTGCAGGGAATATCAAGCAAAATGTAAATAAAATCCGGTTGGAACAATATGGACGAATAAATGAGCCTGAAAATACGATTTCCTTTCCATTCTGCTATCAACAACTGTTTTACAGCCATACAAAAGTATCCGGTTGGTAACAGAACTTTTATTGTTCGAGTTTGAGCTATTGTGTAACGACAGGGTAGAACAATGGCAGGTTTCCACGTCGGTTTGAGGCTGAATGTGCTAAAAAATTTTGAACTCTATTGGAAAGAAGAAAATCAGATAAGCACTTTGCACCCTGTATGTTTGCTTCAGGAAATCTTTCAGGATTTATTTCCATGACTATATAAGGCCTGCGCATAGCCGGGTCATTTTCAACCAGGATTTCCATTCCTTTCATTTCGATTTTGCCGAATAGAACAGGCATTCGTCCCACTACCACATACGCGTTGTTTTTTTCAGCGAAATTGACTGCCTCTTTATGATTGGTACTCTCGTCCTTTAATAACCAGTCGCCTTGCGGACGGATACCTGCTTTTTTCCATAATTTGTGGCAGACTTCCCGGGAGCCAATGCCAAGAAAATCCACAAAGTTAGCTTGGTGTTCGGCGATTCTCCGGAAAGCCTCGGAACCATCGTGGAGCCCGCGTATTCCAGCGGGATCATTGGACGGCCCGACGATAACAAGCTCATTCTGTGTCCATGGGTGCATATTAACGCCGTAGCCATCAGCTACGAGGTTTGTTGTAATATCCCCGGAATGCATAGTAAGGAGGTCAACTTTGCCCTCACGAAGAGTTTCGGATAGCCCATCTCGCTGTCCCGTAACTACGACTTCGACAATATATCCGGTTTGTTCCTCAAACATCCGGCTGATATCCTGCCATAGTCCGGTCATTGTCATACCGCCAATGACAGCAACTCGGACAACACCCTGCTTAGTAACAGAGTGCGAAGTGTTCGATTGGCAACCTGCAAAGCTTATTAAGATTACAGTAAACAATGTTATCAACGTATTACGCTTCATAGATGTTATTCTCCTATTCGACAAGACTTTGATTAACTCCAGTACTACCTGTCTGCCATTGAACGTCCCTGTGTCCAGTGTCACCTGCTCCGCATCCGAGATACTCTCCGGAATAGTTTCCGATATGCCCATCCAGAAATACAAGATTAGCTCTGTCTTCATGTCTGGCTGCTACCGAGTATTCTTTTTTTGATGGTACTGTCGATGAATATGGCCCGGGAGCATCAGCCATGAAAACAAGGTGCTCCGGGCAGGGAATCTCACTCAATTTGTGGTTCTCAGGGCGTATCCATGGCGACAGATACATATTCATAGCATACGGGAAGAAATAGAGCTTCGAGTCACTGGACGCACTCGGGCAAACGAAAATTGATTTGTCTCCAGGTTGCGGTTGACACCCTGAAGCTGCAAGTTCTTTGTAAGGTTTTTCACCGATATAAGGGGATAGACAGTTGAACCAGTCTTCCGGGCGTTCAATCATGCTTATCGGCTGTACACCCTGTCCCCGTCTTGGAATTGAGCCGTCATGTTCATCCATGTAGAAATACAAGGCTAAGCCCCATTGCCGCAGTTTGTTCTTACACATGACTGACTTAGATGCCGCGCGGGTTCTAACCAACGCCGGCATTAAAATACCGGAAAGCACTGTAACAACAAAAATGACCATGAGCAGTTCGATTAGTGTAAAGCCCGCACTATGCCCTCCAGTAATTCTCCGACTTGCAGACCTCTTATGAGATTTATTCCGGATAATATAAAATTCGTAAATTTTAGAACGCTTCATCTTAATCGTTTTTCAATAAGGCAGGCATAGTAATTTTGCCAAATGAAACTATCTTTCTATAATCTAAAGGTTTGAATCCAACCAATATTCCCAAAATTTCAGGAGTCCATTCATGTCTTTATTATCAACTATACCATCTTTGTTAACATCTCCATCAACTTCAGGCCCTGTCGAATTCCAGTTTTTGAAAATTATCTCATAGTCCGAAAAGTTAATGTAACCATCATGATTAAGGTCTGCATCGTCATATACAATAGCGGTCAGTTCAATATATGGATGTGGTCGAGTGCCGGTAATTTCTTTGGAATTGAATGTGAAACCTATGGACGTATCTAACGCGGACAAATAAAAACTGATATCATTGCCATCGCGAATATCATCGACCATCGATTTGGGTGTTTTTAAAGTGAAACGTTGCGTAGGAATGTATGCGTCACCGCAAAAAAGATTGTCAAATACTCCTACCGGAATATCAGTATCCTTGCCAAGATAATTGTCTTTGGTATTCCATGTCAACGATGTTTCTGACCAATCATCTGCGGCAATCCAGCGAACTTCAAAATGGCCTTTACCAATACCGAATCGGGAATTACTTGGTGCGGATTGCTCGACAAAATGCAGACTAATTTCCTGGATAATCCAATTCTGCGATCCGAAAGAAGCATCCATATACGCGACTTCTGAAGCCATGTTGAACATAAGAAAAGTATCTGTTTTTCCAACCGGTTGTCCTGACAAATTTAATGCTTCGGAACCTGCTACTGATAAAGCTCCTTTGGTGCCTGAATTCTCATCAGGTGAATTTTGCTGCACATACGTATCGGCTTTGGCAGTCGATTGAAAGACGACGATTGCCCCTTTACTAATATTGCATACTAAAAGCATCATAGTAACCATACAATAGAAATAATATTTCATAGACATCATTAATTACTCCTCCTAAATTATAATTATTTATAAATATTCCGGCGGATTTCAAAAACCGCCATCTTACGCATTTAATTCCATAATTTTACTGAATAATCTGCTCGGTGTCAATTGCCTTAACGGTTCACAATGTTCAGTATAGATATATCAGTTACTTAAGGAAGCCTATAAAAATGCAATAGCGTTCAATACCCGGCGTACAAATTGCTCGTACCTGGCCGATAATACTAACAATGCACGGACGCTGAATTATTTCAATAAATCGAACTTATACGCTGCGCAAACAAAAGTCGCGAAAAGCACTATAACAATGCCCGCAAGCGCAACCAGGCGGGCTGTAGTCCCGGGCCTGAACTTCTCTTCTTTGATAAGGCGGGTGACACAGTAGTAGTTCAGGCCGTAATAGAGTGGAGCAAAACAAAGACTCAAAAAAGCAACGTCCAGCACGAGTGTCACCGGATTCTTGCCTTTGAATACCAATAGAATAAGAATTGCGAAAGCAGATGTGAAAATGACAAATATCCAATACAGTTTCATCCGCCATTTGGCTCTGAGCTTCGGAAACAGTGTCGAAGCCATCTCGGCGAAGGAACGAGAGAAACCGTCCATCACGGTGTACACGGTAGAGTACATTGCGGTGAAGGCGGCGACCATGAAGACGAAATACATCCAATAACCGATGTTGTTGGTATAGATTTTAGCGAGAGAACGGGCAAATTCCGCTCCATCAATCTTATCAGGCGTTCCATGAAGATACACAGCGGCCAACATAAGAAAAACGGAGGCAACGATGAAAGACAAGATGTATCCCGCCCTCATATCCATTAGTGATAACCTGAATATCTTCCACCTGCCCTCTAAAGTCACATCCGAAGTCAGCTCTCGATGCTTCTCCAGCGTCCAAAGTGAGTGCCAGATTGATACGTCTATCCCCGTTGGCATCCAGCCCAGGATGCCGGTAATAACGGCAATCGAACCTGCCGGTACAGAGGGAATTACGAAATATTTGAATTCAGCAGGATCGGGAAAGGCCGGGACAAATACCACAATTGTCGCCAGAAAAAGAACTGTCATCATGATTTTATTGAGGAAGTCCAGCCAGTTGTACCCACCCAATACCAGAAAAAGCAGTACTGTTCCAATAACCAGGATGACGTAGAAGCCGGTAAAAGGCTCATGTCCTATAAATGTGGATAGAACAGCGGCGGCTATAGCGACCACGCCGGCCAGGACTCCTATACCCTGAGCTACAGTCACAAACAGAAGAATCCACAATGCCCATCCTTTCGGTCCCGGCATTCTGGCATATCCTGCAATAAGTGATTCCCCGGTCGCCGCAGCGTAGCGCGGGCCAAACTCAAAGGCGTGATACTTGAACAGATGAGTAAAGAGCACGAGCCAAAGTAACTGAAACCCGAACAAACAGCCCGCTTGAGGGCTCATAACAAGATGACTCGCACCAATGGAGGTAGCCGCCAGAAGCAACCCTGGCCCTAATCTGCCAAAAAAAGAAACCGCTATTTTTACATTCGGCTTACTCATAATATTGTGTCACAAAATCACGACCATCTAACGCCTGTACTTCCAACATGATACCAAAAGCTCACGAATATCACAAGGCTATCGGCAATAGTATTACAGCAACAGTGTTTGAAGATTAAAAAGACAGGCATAGGCATAAACGGCACCACAAAAGATAAAACGGAGAGGGCGGGATTCGAACCCGCGGTACTCTATAAAGAGCACACTGGTTTTCGAAACCAGCTCGATCAGCCGCTCCGACACCTCTCCGGGACTTCAAATACCAGGCAAACAGCCTGATATACGAACTCAGTATTTCCAGATTATTCGCATACTTTACTCAAATAACAGCCGATTTTCAAGAAGATTCGGCTGGTTTTGTTTTTAAACTGCTTTTGTCGTTTTTATTCCGTTTTCTGACAAAAAAGATAATTATGAAAATTCGATGAATTTTTTAAGATGCAGCATTGCCATCCCATTCGTTTATCGCTCAGGGCAGGCTCTGGTAATATTTCGCGGGCAAGATGCCCGCGACACGATTCTTTTTGTTAGAGGTTCTAATACTGCTTTCGCAACACAGGACTTATGGTTAATTTTCTATGAAGCCGTGCCGAGTTTATGACCTGGAGCGGTGGTATAGAGGCGTTTTTTCGGTTCGGTGTTCATGTGGGAACAGACTATTTTGGCGATGAAGATAATGTGGTCTCCCGCTTCAGCCTGTGAATCGAGCAGACATTCGAAATTTGCGACTGCATCGCTTAAAAGTACTGAATCAATTTTTTCCGCAGGCTGTGCATTGCATTTGCATTCGGCGAATTTATCTGTATCTCTGCCGGACTTCGAGCCGAAAAAGAGAGTTTCATCGGCCATTTCCGAAGATGGATAGCAAATCGTAAAGCATCGCGAGTAACTGATTGCTTCGATTGAATAATGCTTTTTCGCTACTGCAATTGCCATCATAGGAGGATTGCCTGAAACAATCATTGTCCAGCCCAATGTGACGGGATTTACTTTGCCGTTCTTATCCTTTGCGATGACGATGACGACCTGCTCGGGATATTTTGTTTTTATTGCATCTGAATATTCGACTTGTTTTTGCATTGCTTTTCTCCGAATTACATTTATAGTTTATAAATAGATTATATGACAGAAACAGATTTTAACAAGACTCAATTTTCAGAAATAATAGGAACAGAATTATGGAAAAAATAGGATTCATAGGCAGCGGGAATATGGCGGAAGCTATCATAAAGGGCGTAATAACCGCCAAAGTGTATAAACCTGAAAATGTCATGTTAAGTGATATAAGGGAGGAAAGGCTCGAATTTCTCGCCGGAAAATATGGCGTAAAAGTTTTCAGTGAAAACAGCAGGCTCGCGGCTCATGTCGATGTGCTCGTTTTGAGTGTTAAGCCTCAGCATATGAACGATGCTCTCAAAAGCATTAAAGACGCTGTTGATTCCGTAAAACTTGTAATTTCAATAGCGGCGGGTATAAAAATTTCCAGAATTGCATCTGTTCTGGGCGATATAGCAATAATTCGCGTTATGCCCAATACACCTGCCCTGATAGGCGAAGGAGCGGCTGCATTATTCGCAAACGAGCCGGCAAAAAAACTGCTCGATAAAGCGACATCGATTTTCTCGGCGGTCGGAAAAACCGTTGTTGTCGAGGATGAAGGAATGATTGACGCCGTAACCGCTTTAAGCGGCAGCGGTCCTGCATACTTTTTCCTTCTGATGGAAGAAATGATAAAAGCCGGAGTTGAATTGGGTTTGCCAGAGGAGACTGCTAAAGACCTTGTTCTTCAGACAGCCAAAGGAGCCGGTCTGCTTGCCAGTCATGCAGATAAAAACGCTGAAAGCCCTGCGCTTCTTCGTAAAAGAGTCACTTCTCCCGGTGGAACCACCGAAGCGGCTATCAAGGTATTCAACGAAGCAAATTTCGGCCCGATGGTATATGCCGCCCTGAAAAAAGCTTATGAAAGAAGCATAGAACTTTCATGAGGCTGAAAAATCAAATGATTGATGTTCAGAATTTAAATAAGAAATATGGAAATACAACAGCGCTTGACGATGTAAGCTTTAATGTCGGCAAAGGCCAGACTTTCGGGCTTTTAGGCCCCAATGGCGCGGGCAAAACTACGGCGATAAAACTTCTTTGCGGACTTATCAGGCCTGATAGCGGCATTGTTTCACTTAATGGCAAAACAGACCCGACTTTGATTGAGGTTCGCAGGTCTCTGGGCGTGGTTCCCCAGTCTTTGGCTATTTATGAAGAACTATCGGCAGAGGAAAATCTTCACTTTTGGGGCAGGATTTACGGTATAAGAGGAAGAAAATTAAGAGAGAAAACAGCAGATTGTCTTAAGATAGCCGGCCTGTTGAAACGCAGAAAGGAGAAGGTCTCCAAATACAGCGGGGGCATGAAACGCAGACTTAATATGGTTTGCTCTTTTTTGCATGAGCCGTCCATATTACTGCTTGATGAGCCGACAGTCGGAGTTGATCCGCAATCCCGCAATTTAATATTCGATACTATCGAGGCTATGAAAAAGGAAGGCAGGACAATAATCTATACGACTCATTATATGGAAGAGGCTCAGCGCCTTTGTGATAAAATCGCAATACTCGACCATGGTAAAATTCTGGATATTGATAATGTCGAGAATCTTATCACCAGACATGGCGGCCCGTCTCATATCGAAGCTGAATTAGAAGAGAAAATATCCGATGTCGAAAAAATAAAGATGTTTGTGGATGATAAGGATATTCAGTTAGAGGAACGCATAATCAGGTTCAAAACGAGCCAGCCGATGGAATCTCTGGCAAAACTTAATCGAAGCGGCCTGCGTTTTCATTCGATTAAAGTTCAAACAGCAAACCTTGAAGATGTTTTTCTCAACCTGACAGGAAGGAGGCTCAGAGATTAAATGAATAAGGTTTTCTTTCTTGCGGTTAAAGACATACGCGTACTGATGAGCGACAGGGGTAATATTTTCTGGGTTTTGGTATTCCCTCTTGTATTTGCCTTTTTCTTCGGAGCAATATATTCGGATGCCGGCGAAGGTCCTACCGGCATGAAAATAGCCGTAGTGGACGAAGACAAATCTGATTTTTCAACCTCTTACATATCGAAGCTCGAATCCAGTGATGCTCTTAAAGTGTCACTGTTAAGCAGAGAAGAAGCAATCGAACAGGTTAGAAAGAGCAGGATAGCCGCAGCAGTTATTATTAAAAAAGGCATGGGAGATGGTTTCGAAGCTATCTTTAACAGCGAAGAACCCAAAATAGAAATAGCAGCCGACCCATCACGCAAAATGGAAAGCGGATACTTACAGGGACTTCTTGCAAAAGCCCAGTTCGAAGCTTTGAGCGGAAACTTTACAGATAGAAACTGGATGAAAGACCAGATAAGCCAATGGCGAGGCGAAATTGAAGACGCTAACGACCTCGATACGAGGCAGGCGAATTTATTCCTTGACTTATTTGATTCTTTTGACACTTTGTTCGACGATATTAATGACCAGAACTTAAAAATGGGTTTTAATGGAGACATCCTTAATTTCTCACAAACAAATATAAGCCGGGAATCTGATGGACCTTTGACATCATTTCAAATTACATTTCCACAGGCTATGCTTTGGGGCATTCTCGGCTGTGCTGCTACGTTTGCTATCTCGATAGTAAAAGAGCGAGCAGGCGGAACTTTTCAGCGATTATTAGTCGGGCCGACAGGACGGGCACATATTCTCGCAGGTAAAGGCGCCGCGTGTTTTATAACCTGCAGTTTTATAATGTGCATTCAGTACATCGGAGCAAAATTGTTTTTTAAAATGCCTGTGGGAGATCTACCTCTTTTCGTACTCGCTTATCTGTGCACGATACTTTGTTTCGTAGGTATAATGATGCTCATAAGCACTTTGGGACGTACCGAGCAGAGCGCCGGCGGTGCAGGCTGGGCTATTATTATGATTATGGCAATGCTTGGCGGAGGTATGATGCCGCTGTATTTTATGCCTGCCTGGCTGCGTTCGCTTTCCAATATCAGCCCTGTAAAATGGGGTATTTATGCCCTTGAGGGAGCTATATGGCGCAACTTCAGTTTAATGGAAATTGCCATACCATGCCTTATCTTACTCGCTATAGGATTTGCGGCATTTCTATTGGGCGTATATTCCCTGTCAAAACAACAAGACTGATTTTATATAAACTTGTGCTCTGTAAAAAACCGGTTAATCGACTATAATCGCTTCGACGGGGCATTCGTCAGCCGCCTGCTGAACAGCTTCCTCGTATTCGGCGGGAACTTCATCGACAATGACCTGTGCCATTTCGTCCCCCATCTCGAATACTTCAGGACATGTATCGACACACAATCCGCAGGCAGTGCAGGTATCTTCTATAGTAACTCGCATAACTTTTCCTTTCCTTGTCTCGAATTTTTTCCCGTTTCTTCAAGCAAAAAGCAAAAATAAATGCTTTTTTAATTTTCCTTTTATTTAAGCAAAAAAACATATTTGCACAATATCTTTTTATATAAAATCTGTCAAATCAAAATGTTTTTGTAGAAAAAAAATATCTCTTGTATTATACTGCTTTCTGGTTCGGAGCCGCACTAAATATGCGGCGTAAAACGAGTTTTTTGCGTTTTTTTCAATATAACTTATTATATTACAATGGCTTATACAGTTCTTGCAAGAAAATACAGGTCGCAGACATTTGCCGACGTTATCGGCCAGGAACCGATTGCGCAGACGCTGATTAATGCCATCAAAAACGACAGGGTTGCTCACGCCTATCTTTTCACAGGTACTCGCGGCGTCGGAAAAACCACTATGGCAAGAATCCTTGCAAAAGCGCTGAACTGCCTTGCGTTCGATAAACCGACTCCTGCACCTTGCTGCAAGTGCGTAAGCTGCGTCGCGGTGAACGCAGGTGAAGATATCGATGTTATCGAGATAGACGGAGCTACCAATAACGGCGTGGAGCAGGTGCGAGAGCTCAGACAAAACGCTATCTACAGGCCCGCAAGGGCAAGATTTAAAATCTATATCATAGACGAAGTCCATATGCTCAGTACAGGAGCCTTTAACGCGCTGTTGAAAATCCTCGAAGAGCCGCCAAGTCATGTTAAATTTATTTTCGCTACGACTGAACCTAATAAAGTCATCGCAACAATCCAGTCGCGATGCCAGATATTCGATTTTCGCAATATCGGGCCGACTTTAATTGCAGAACAATTGAAATCCGTGCTCAAGCAGGAAAAAATCAAGTACGAAGAAGATTTGATAATGTCCCTTGCAAAAATGGCAAACGGTTCGATGCGGGACGGCCTGAGCCTTTTGGACAGGTTATTAAGCACAGGTATTGAGCCGTTATCAATAAAGCTGCTCGAAGAATTTCTCGGCCAGCCTAACAGCGAAAAACTCTGGAAGCTGATAGAAAAAATTGCAGAAAGTGATGCTGCCGGAACACTGGCTGCGATTGAAGACTTAATCTCTGTCGGTATAAGCGAAGTGCAAATCGCCGATTCGTTAATCGATTATATGCGCGATTTGATGGTCGTTAAATCTACCGGTATTAAAACTGAGCTGGTCGTGATGACTGAGCAGCAGAGGCAGCGCGCGGGTGAATTGGCGGAGAAGTTCGATATAGCAGCGCTTGTATATAATATCTCAACTTTGGAGAAACTGCACTGGGCAATTAAAAATAGTGATACAAGCCGGGCATTACTGGAAGCTTCGCTTTTGCGATTCGCTTTGAGCGAGCATTTTCTGAATGTAGATAATCTTCTTTCGCAGATAAAGTCAGGCTCAGTTTCATCAGTAAGTTCCGCGGCAGTTAAAAAAAAAATCCCTATTCCAGTAAATAATCCCGAAGCAGACGAGTTGCTAATAACTAATCACCAGCCACCAATTACTAATAACGCATCTAAAATCGCGGTTTCCGGTTCGATAAATTTGCAGGAGATTCAAAGTAACTGGCAAAATCTCCTAAAGGAAATTTCCAAAAGTCTTGGTCCCGGAACAGGCGGATTATTAAGCTCTGCCGCACCGAGCCGATTTGAAGAAGGTGTCCTGACCCTTGAATTCGGAGCATCGTCGCAGATGCAGAAAAAAATGTGCGAAAGCAACGGCCGTGCAGCACAGATACAGGCTTTTTTGAGTGAACAGTTTTCAATTCCAATCGGGCTGAAATTTGAAGTTGCGCAGGAAGAGCAGTCGCCGGAAGTTGCCCCGGTTGACCAATCAAAAGGAACAAGCCAGCGAAGAAACGAACTGATGAACGACCCGGCGGTTAAAACCGTCCTGCTTGGTCTCGACGCAACTATTACAAATATCGAAGAAGATTAATGAAATATTGTAAATGTAAATATTTTGAATCAAAGGCGGACGAGGATTTAAGAAATAAAACAGGAATACAAAATTGTATTCCCAACTCTAATATTTAAAATATAATTATGGGTGGCATCCTCATCCTGACGTTTTTTCAGGATGGGGATGGCATTTCTATAATTAGAATAATAATATATGCTGAACGGGAAAATATATACAAAATGCTGTCACCGTTATAATATAGCAGGCAATGCTCACGAATTAACTTTTTGCTGCTATAAGAACCAGAATTTTCTTTCAAAAGACAGAACATGCAAATATTTAGTGGATTCTATCAATTCGAGCAGAGAAAAATATAGATTTGATATTTGGGCTTATGTTTTTATGCCGAACCACGTCCATTTATTAATTTGTCCCAAAAATGAGATATATTCTATTTCTGATATATTACTGTCAATAAAGCAGCCTGTATCAAGAAAAGCGATAACTTATTTAAGAAAAAATAATCCTGCCGGCTTGAAATTTCTGGCAACTTCCCAGAGAAATAGACCATATCAATTTTGGCAGAAAGGCGGCGGTTACGATAGAAATATAATAAAAGACAAGACTGTTATTAATGTAGTAAGATATATTCATAATAATCCGGTTCGAAAGAATCTGGTTGAAATTCCGGAAAAGTGGTCTTATTCAAGTGCCGCTGATTGGCAGAAAGCTGGAGAAGGACCAATATCGATAGATTTTGATAGTTTCCCTGTAACTTGAACCATCCCCAAAGCCTACGGCTTTGAGGATGCCACCCGATATTGTGTTTAGTTATATGAGGTTAGATAGGTATGGATGTTAAAGAATATATGGTAGTTTCAAGTGGACTATCTTCATCTTATGTGAGCAGTGTGCATAGAATTAAGTTTAGTGTGAGTATTAATTTTGAATCAAAGAAAGATGAGGATTTAAGGCACAAGAAGGAAATAGAAAATATTCAACAATTGTAGAATAAGCCTGGACATTAGAATTTAAGATATGGGTGGCAGCCTCATCCTGATGTTTTTCAGGATGGGGATGGCTGAATTAAAAAAGGAGTAATAAAAATAGATATGAGCAGCGGATATACAGAAAGTTTGAACAGAGTAATTGAAGAGTTTGAGAAACTGCCCGGAATCGGGCCAAAGAGCGCAGAACGACTGGCGTTTTATTTATTAAAAGCGCAGCCTGTGCAGGCTCTTAAACTCGCTGATGCTATACGTGATTTGAAAGAAAAAACCAAACGATGTGAAATATGCTTTAATTTCTCCGAACAGAATATTTGCCAGATATGCTCTGATACAAAAAGAGATAAGAGCATAATATGCGTTGTCGAGCAGCCCAAAGATGTAATCAGTCTCGAAAAAACCGGCGCATGCAAATGGGTTTATCACGTTCTTGGCGGCCATATAGCACCGCTCGACGGCGTAGAGCCGGGCGACTTGACAATAAGAGAGCTTGTCGAAAGAGTAAGCGCAGGAAACGTAAAAGAACTTATTATGGCAACTAATCCGAACATGGCAGGTGACGGTACATCCCTCTATATCAGCTCGCTTCTTAGAAATACTAATGTGAAAATAACACGACTTGCAAGAGGTATTCCGACCGGCAGCACAATAGAATTTGCCAGCGGCAAAATGCTCTCAGACGCAATTGCAGGCAGGCAAACGCTCGAATAAAAAACGTGTCGCGGGCATTCCATTCGACTTCGCTCAGGACAGGCTTGCCCGCGAATTTCAGTAAAAAAAGGGATATGAAATCTGTTGTCTGAGGTCTTTTGTCTATAGTCCGTTTATTTCTTGACATGACTAATACTGATTTGATATACTGACTTATTCGGATAGATATTTTAGTTTGCTGCTATTTAACTGATTAAAACCGGGGGACGGAGGATTGAAAATGCCGGAGATACGGATTAAAAGAGACCTAAAAACGGTCATATTTTTTGTATTCCTATTTCTTATATTCTTTACCAAACAGGCCAAATTACTCGCTGGAAATGATTCTGAAAAGCCGATTTTAGTAAATCGATACGTGTTCCTTCCCGAGCAGAGTACAATAGTTCAGGCAGGTGGAATTGCAGGAGTACATTATACTTATAATGTAGAAGGACAATTTGTTCTAAAAGCGGATTTCGAGGCTGGTACAGCATCATTCATTAAGGTTGATGCAAATGCCGTAGATGACAGTCCTTACAAACGCACACTTGATCCGAACAATGTTTTTGACATGACATCTCTTGAAGGAGTTGTCCAGAATAATACAACGATAAAATTTACAGGCAAACAGAAAAATGGAAACGCAATCCAGCTTACAGCGACTTTGCAGGATAATATGATTCATCTTGCCGCTGATACTACCCCGCCGCCGGATAGCGCCGATTTCTTCATTTATACAATGGACGCCAATGCCAAACGCAAGTACTCAGGCGGCTCAGGAGAACCTAACGAACCATTCCAAATAGTTTCCGCCGAGGATTTGATACTATTGGGAGAGACAATCGAAGATTACGATAAAAACTTCATTCTGACAAATGATATCAATATGAATCCGAGCCTTCCCGGCCGGAAAGTATTTGCCAACGCTGTTATAGCTCCGGATACTAATGATTTTCAAACAGGCTTTCAGGGAATTCCTTTTACGGGTGTTTTCGATGGAAACAGGCATAAAATCCTGCATACTGCAATCAGCGGTGTGAGTTATTTAGGTTTGTTTGGTCAGACAGACTACGAGGCCCAGCTAATAAATATCGGTATCGCAGATGCTAATATAGTCGGTTCTGGTGATTATATAGGCGCTTTAACAGGTTACAACAGAGGTACTATAGAAGCAAGCTTCAGTACCGGCAGGCTCAACGGAGAGCAGCGTATAGGCGGCCTGGCGGGCAGAAATTGGGGCAGTATAACAACAAGCTGTACAATGGTTGATGTTAATGGCTATTGCTATGTTGGCGGTCTTGCCGGTGATAATTATGGTGATATCACAAGATGCTACAGCATCAGTAAGGTTTTTTCCGACCTGGACGCCGGAGGACTTGTTTGCGTAAACTATGGCGACGTGAATGAGACCTACAGCGCCGGCATAATTAATGCAGGTCGTTCCGCCGGAGGTCTTGTAGAAATGACCTGGGAAGATGCCAATACAGTATCAAGTTTTTGGGATGTTGAAACATCCGGCCAGACAATCAGTGATGGCGGGACAGGTATGACAACAACCCGGATGAAAACAGGAGACACCTTCGCAAATGAAGGATGGGATTTTATTGGTGAGACCGAAAATGGCAATGAAGACATATGGTGGATTCTTGAAGATCGGTATTATCCTCTTTTATGGTGGCAGCTTCCTGCGGATGATTTTAGTGACGGTAAAGCAGAGCCTCTCTGGTTCGTGTATGAATTAGAACCTGAATTAGCTCACTTAGAGGAAACAAATGGCAGGCTCGAGGTTTATACCGCCGGCAGCCTGGAAGATATTGATGCTATTTACGCTCCTTATAACTGGGGTCTTGATGCGAATAAACCATTCGCTGTTCAGGTTGATTTTCATTTCAGCAAAATTGGCACAGGTGACGGCCGCGTCAATCTTGGTATAGTTCCCAGTTTGGACCCATCGGCAATGAAATGGGCGGAATTCGAGGCCGGAACGTTCGATGACAATCCATTCTATCTCTATGAAATTCGTGACGGCATGTGGGTTGATGAACAGACCTGCGCCAGATTCCTCAATGAAGGAACTTTGTACATATCTTACGATCCGAATTTGGACGAGCTGTATTTCAGTAATAAAAATTACGGTAAGAAAGATGCGTTTTGGACAATAACAGGCCTGATTCGCGCCCAATGGCAATGCGAATCGATTTACATAATCTTAAGCGGCGGTTCCGAAGACGGCATGGCTCTGACCGGAGCAGATGCCTGGCTCGATAACTTCAAAGTCGCTCAGGGAACAATCCGGCAATAGTTTATTGCTTCTATTGCATTTTTTATCACATTGTAAAAAAATAACCTTTTATAAAAGTGGTTGAGCAGTAATTATTAAAACTGCGGGTGGCAGCTTGGAGATGGTTTAATATGAGTTTACCATCCCCATCCTGATAAAAGAATCAGGATGAGGATGCCACCCAATGTTCTAATTTTTTACAACAATAACGAATTAGTGAATTTCCCCCCAAAACTTGACGAAGAGTCTTAAAGATTCTATGATATAGCCAGAAGAATATATAAAAAATAAGTAGAAATTGAGTTTTTATCGGTATTTTTATGAAGTTGGAGATGACAGGCCAGATGCGGCTGGAGCAGCACATGAAGCTCGCTCCCCACATGATTCAATCGATGGAGATACTCCAGCTTCCCATCCTCGCGCTCCAGGAGCGAATCGAGCATGAAATCAATAGTAATCCGGTTCTGGAAATGGTTGAGCCGGGCAATTCCGAAGAAACCGAAACAACGGTGCAGGAAAGCACGCCGGAAATCGAGGAAAAGGACCTTGTTGTCAGCACAGATAACGATAAAGTCAAGGACTTCGAGCGGCTTGAGAATTTGGATGACGATTTTAAGGAATACATGAGTCAATCAGGCTCGATGCGCCAGCGGATTTACAACGATGAGCCGGATAAAAAACTCGAAGCATTGAATAATACCGCCGCTCCTTCTCAATCACTGCATGATTACCTGCTGGAACAATGGCGCATGATTGAAGCCAATGAGCCTGTTAAAACTGCCGGCGCTGCAATTATCGACTACATCGATGAAAAAGGTTTTCTGACTGTAAGACTTGAACAGCTTCATAACAAAGACAAACACGAGTTCACAATAGATGATCTGAACAATGCTCTTGCATTTGTGCAGAAACTTGAGCCGACGGGAGTCGGGGCGCGCGATTTGAAGGAATGTCTTCTTATTCAGATGTCCCAGGGCAGCAGAGATATGAGCTTCGAGTCAAAGCTGATTTCCGAGCACATGGAAGAACTGCTCGAGAACAAATTACCTGATATTGCGAAAAAAATGAACTGCGATATTGAAGCTATAAATCATGCTATCGAGAATATGAGCAAGCTCGATTTTTCGCCCGGCTTGCAGATAGGACAGGACAGGAATCACCCGATAATCCCAGATATAATCGTTGAAGCGTCCGAGGTCCCGGGACAGTATTTAGTAAGACTGGCGGACACGAACCTGCCGCACTTGAAAATCAGTAATTATTACTCGAAGATGGTCAAAGACGAGACTGTCAACGAAAAGACACGAAAATTCCTGCAGGAAAACATGCGTTCGGCTCAGTGGATTATGGACGCAATCGAGCAGCGAAAAAATACTTTGCTCAAAGTCGCGCAAACGGTTGTGAAATATCAGAAGGATTTCTTCGATAAGGGACAGCTTTATCTGCATCCGTTACCTATGTCGAAAGTCGCCGACGATGTCGGCGTGCATATCGCTACCGTCTCACGCGCGGTTTCGGGAAAATATATCCAGTGTTCCTGGGGGATTTTGCCGCTTCGCAAGTTCTTCAGCGGCGGCATGGAAGATACCGACGGCAACGCGGTAAGCTGGGAAGCGATACGAGGCAAGCTCCAGCAGATTATAGATGAGGAAGATAAGTCAAAACCATTGAGTGACGATTTAATCAAAAAGAAACTCGCCGAAGCCGGCATTGACGGCTTAGCCCGCCGAACCGTAGCAAAATACAGAAAACTAATGAACATCCCCGCCGCAAGATTCAGAAAAAAATACTGAATTAACCACATATTGACGCAGATTTTCACAGATTATTCAATACCACGACCCTGTCATTCCCGTGAAAACGGGAATCCATTTATAAACAGTAAATTAAAACCACTAATGAACACGAATTTTTTATGAAATTCTATAATTGAAAAATAAATAATTACCATGATTTCATTTCTTTCTTTAATGATTTAATGGAAATGGTTTTGCCCTCTTTAACGGCATCTCGGCCCTTTTGTATTTTATCGATTACGTAAAGCCGATACATTATATCATCAATATTAGCAGATTCAGGAAGCTTTGAGATAGCACCGATTGCCTGTTTTTTCAAGGTTTCCATATTTACTTCTCCTGTAATAGCGAATAAACCTCTTTAATATATTCAGGTTTTCTATAATTATATCAGCTTAAACTGTTATTTTCAAACAATTTTACAAGCGAATCCTGACATCTCCTTATATTCTGCGGCATTGACAACCTCGCCCACAGAACCGTCGCCAAATACAGAAAACGAATGAACATCCCCGCCGCAAGATTCAGAAAAAAAATACTAACTATATTATCTATATGTCATCACAACTTGTAAATAAGAGATTACTTTATGGGAATTATATCTAAACCAAACCTGTTTTTGCATTTATGTGCTTCATATAATTTGACTGTGCAATTAGTTTCAGAAAGACATTTGAGAACCATCGCTTTACTTCTTTTGGATATATAGGCTCCTAATATTACACCATTTAATTCCTCGGAGGGAAAATACTGGCAACCTGTCTCTCTGAAAATTATTCTCCATTCTTCTTCGTATTCCCAATCTTTTGATTTTGTGCTTACTCTTTTTTTTACAAATTCAAAATCCGCTTCATCATATATAGTGAACCTTGGGTGATTAACTACATAATCAACTTTCAGTAAATCACAACCAAAAAGTTTACTATTGGTTGTTTTAAATTCTATACAAATTCCTCGATGGTAATCTGCATAATGTGACCACATAAGTAGATTGTCACGTTTTACGCTCATGCTAAATATACCAGCGTTTTCAGTTATACGCTGAATATCATTATTAACTTTTCGCTCCCGTTTTTTAATATTTTCTTGTTGAAGATCTTTCTGAGTTTGAATATCTAATTTTGCTTCTGAAAAGTCTGGATTCAATTTCCTTAGTTTTTCCTTATGAGTGGTAAAATCTCCTTCACAGGATATATGAAGATTACAATCAAACGGATCATTAAATTCTGTACATTTAGCAAAATATATTTCGTTATGCGTGAGAATACGTAAAGTATGTTCTCTATCTTTTTTTGTGTGCATCGATCTATATTTATAAAGATATTTTGGTATGTGCATAATAAGGTCTCATTGAAACATATTTTTGTTGCTAATCATGAAAGATTTATTATCTCGATTTTCATTTTCCAAATGTTAACCATAATACTTCGATTTTGCTCACCCAGAATCTATATGAGTAAACTATCATATTCCAGATTATTTGTCAGTAAAAATTTTTTCTATAATGGCGGGTGTTTAAATAGACTCCCAAAATTTATATTTCGAGTTGAAATGTTTTGAAAATCAGGCTTGAGTTTTGTAAAGGCAATATAGAATGCAAAAGGTGCGAAATTTCGCATCCTACTTGTTCTCGTGACTCGTGGCTCGACAATGGATTCCTGCCTTACGGCTCGACTGAGCTTGCCGAAGTCAGGATTGACAACGTGGGTAATTAATTCTTTGCATCCCTGTGCTTTTGCGGGATTCGATATTATCTTTCTCTGTCGTTTATTTAAGGGAAAATATCTTGATTATTCGGGATGATTGCGGTAAGACTATAGGGATTGTATAAGTATATCAGGTTATTTTTATATTAAATACAAATGAAATGAAGAAGTAAGGAAGGAGAAAAAACTATGGCAAAGGATACCAAACAAGCCGGAAAACAAAAGGTTATCGAGGTTTTGAACAAGGCACGCGCAATGGAACTGCAGGCGATTCACCAGTATATGAACCAGCATTACAATCTGGATGATATGGACTATGGCGAGCTGGCCGCGAATGTGAAGCTGATTGCGATTGACGAGATGCGCCATGCGGAGATGTTTGCAGAGCGTATTAAAGAACTTGGCGGCGAGCCGACAACCGAAAAAGCCGATAAGGTCGAGCGCGAACAGCCGATTGAGACTATCTTCCCGTTCGACAGCAAGCTCGAAGACGACACGATTATTATCTATAACCAGTTCCAGCGGATTTGCAGTGATAATGGCGACAGTATCAGCCTGAAATTATTTGAAACTATTACCGACGAAGAGCAGGCTCATTTTAACTACTTCGATAATGTAAATGACCATCTTAAAAAACTCGGCGCATCTTACCTTGCTCGAATAGCGGGAACGCCCTCTGATGTCGGAGCGCCCTCGAAGGGATTCATCGCGAACCAGGGCGCTTGATAATTGGATTGAAAATATTCAGGAATTTACTTTCTGTTCATTTATTATTTATTCCTGTCTAAGGCAGTTCGATAGAGCCAATAAGCGACACCAATCAGCAGTATTACTCCAATCCATCCGCTGTATGGTACGGTCTTACCATAATGTTTCATTAGCGGCAGGTCGATTTCATATTGTTTCAGGATTACAATAGGTATTGCCAGGAGTATTCCCATTAAAGCTTCACCGGTGATAAGTCCCGAAGCGAATAAAAGTCCGTTTTTCGCGGGACTTTCCACTTCTTCGACTATACCATCAGTGAGTTTGTCGCGCTTCCTGACTAACTGATGTATAATTCCTCCGACAAAAATAGGCACTGCTAATTCGAATGGCAGATAAATTCCGATAGCTACCGCAAGCACTGGTGTACGGAACGAGCTTTTTCTCGCTTCCAAAAACACGTCGCAGGTTATCAGGACAATAGCGACTGCCATACCGATAAAAACAAAGACCCAGGGTATATTTCCCTGAAAAACTCCCTGAGCAACCGAAGCCATAAGATTTGCCTGAGGAGCGGCTAAGGCATCAGGGTTATCAGAGTGGCCTGCGAATCCATAAGCTTTGAAAAGCAGCATGAGGACAGGAGCTATGACAAGTGCGCCCGCAAGTGTTCCTGCAATTTGCATCACCTGCTGCTTCCAGGGAGTTGCGCCTACTATATAACCGGTTTTAAGGTCCTGCATATTGTCACCGGCTATAGCGGCCGCACAACATACAACAGAACCAATAATTATCGCGGCGGAAGGTCCGTTCTCTGCAGATTTTCCCATTAATACCAGTAATAACAAAGAAGATACTGTCACTGTCGCTATAGTAACACCTGAAATCGGGTTATTAGACGAGCCTACGATTCCTGCCATATATCCCGCGACCGCGGAAAAGATAAAACCGGCCGCAAGCATTAATACAGCCATAGGCAGTGACACACTTACATCACGAACAAAATGCTGATAAACCAGGTATAAGGGAACGGCGGAAGCTATAATAAGAATTATTATCCATTTCATAGGCATATCTTTTTCCGTGCGTTCTATTGCAGCCTTATCACCGGCAGATTTCTTGTAAGCCGCTAAGCCGCTCGTGATACCGCTTAGAAGGGATTTTCTCATCTGAAAAATTGTCCATAAACCGCCAACGAGCATTGCTCCGACACCAATGTATCGAGTTTGTTCTTTCCAGATTGTATATGCCTGATCGACAGCGCTTGCGTCTTGAGTTCCATTGGACAAAGCCGCACAAATCGGAATAGCGATAAACCAGTTAAGTGCGCCTCCAACAAAAATCAGTACAGCAATATTTAAGCCTACTATATAACCGACCGAAAGCAGAGCAGGACTCAAATCCGTTCCGAAATAGGCGATTGAGCCGCCGATTCTTTTGGCGCCTTCCACTGCTCCGGGCCAAAAACCGAATAAACCCGCTCCAATTTTAAATAATCCGCCGATTATAGCTGCCTTTGCGATATGCCAGATTCCTTTTCCGCCTTTCTGGCCTGTTTCGAGCACTTCTGCGGTTGCAATACCTTCAGGGAACTGAAGTTTTTCCTCAACAATTAAAGAGCGTCGCAAAGGAATAGTAAAAAGCACACCGAGCAAACCTCCGAATGCGGCTATTACAGTCGTCCAGAAATAACTGAAATCTTTCCAGAAGCCCATGATTACAAGAGCGGGAATAGTGAAAATCACTCCTGCCGCAAGTGACTCACCTGCGGAAGCGGCTGTCTGGACTATGTTGTTTTCGAGGATATTGCTTTTGCGAAATAATCTCAGCACGCCCATTGAAACAACCGCCGCCGGTATGGATGCTGAAACTGTCATGCCGGCGAACAAACCAAGATAAGCATTCGCCGCGGCCAGTATCATCGATAGTACTATGCCCAGTAAAACCGCTTTTATCGTGATTTCAGGTATCGAATCTTTTTCTGATTTCATGGCTGTCCCTGCATTATTTTACAAATTGTTCGACGAAATATTTCGGCGTTAAAGGCTCGCCTGTCGCACGTTCGATCAGGATATTCCATCTATATTCAGCGCCAGGTTTGTAAACGTTCTTTATGAGGAAGTCACCGACTTTCTTTTGGCCGATATAGCTTACATCTTCATCGGATTTGAGTTTGAGAACTTTATGAACAAGATAATTGTGCAGTTGTGAGGCAAACAATTCGCCAAGCATATAGTTATGATAATAAGCCGGAGCGATAGTAAAATGAATCTTAGCCGCCCAGTCAGGCTCGTTTCTGCCCGCCGGTGGTTTTATGAACTGGTATTTTTCGACCATCTGCCACCATAATTTGTTCAGGTCCTGGTCGGGATTAGCGTAAAGCTCTTTTTCAAAATTGTACATTACCATCGCCCAGCGAGCGAAAATCAACTGTTTCAACTGTGCGTATTTGTCACTGACAGTTGCGATTTCATCTCTTTGCCGGTCGGTTAATCCGAGCATCTGCTGCATCCATGCCGGATTGCGGCTGAGCCTGCCGAAGAACATCGCAATAGCTTCCGTAGTAAATATATGCGCCGGCTGCCTGAGCAGGTAAGGCATTTCCATGTCATGGTATTTGTCGTAACCCGCATGGCCAAGCTCGTGCAGCATTGTTTCCATCCAGGTTTCATTATTTTTCACGTTGCACAGAATCCGCACGTCACCTTCCCTGTCAATATCGGTACTGAACGCATGAGGATTTTTACCTTCGCGCTCGTACAGGTCACTATTGGCAAGAATGTCATCGACAGGCAAACCTATCCCGGCGTAAAATTTCTCTGCAAGTTTTACCACATCATTGTCTTTGTAATACGAATCCAAATCGACGTCGTAAACAAGAGGTGTTTCCTGGAAGAACGGGTCGTGATAATGCCACGGCTTAAGATTATCGACAGTAACATTGAAATCTTCTGCAAGTTTTGCATCCAGCTCAGCCTTCAATTTTCTGTAAGGCTCGCTGGTAAGCTCGTATAATTTATCGAAAATTCCATCAAGCTCGTTGACATCCTGTTCTGCGGCTGTAAGAGAAAGCGTATGGTAATTATCGAAGCCGAGCTTTTGAGCGCCCTGGTTTCTCAGCTTGACCAGTTTGATTATGTCACTTGCGACCTGCCCGCCGACCTGCTTGCTCGCGAGCCATGCCTGCTGCCTTTTGGCTGAGTCGTTTTCTGTCTTCAGGATTTCCTTAATATGGTTATCCGTAACTTTTTCACCATTAATTTCACCTCGAAAAGTGCTGAAATTCTTTTCTATATTGGTGCTTAATTCGACTATCTGTTTGAGCAGCTCCGGCTCTATCTGGTTTTCGAGAAAGCCGTTATACAACAAATCAAGCTGCCTTGCCAAAATATCATTCTGTACCTGCCCCGAAGCCTTCGCTTCTTTGAGCATAGCAAAATTTTCCGGATTGCTGTAAATCCGGCGAATTTTCAGGGTAAGTTCACTGACTTTATCATAGATTTCTTCTTTGCCCGTAATAGCAGCATCCCAATAGGCAAGATTATTTTCCTTGCTGAGCGGCTTGACTTTTGCGACATGATTATCAATGAACGTTTGCAATTCTTTCTCCTTTGCGTTTTGTGCACAGCCTGAAAGAGCTGCGCATACAGCCAATATCATTAATGATTTCAGTAACATTTTCATTTTCTCAGGCTCCTTTAATGTAATATTCCATTTGTTCACCAGCCCCGTTTAATTTTTAAGATATTATCTGTTATTGCATCGCAAATCAAGCAGTTTTTAGCAAATCGAGGTTCTTGTTTTTTTATGCAGGGATATTTCTTCTTTGAACTCTGCCTGAAACGATAGTAACATATTGGAAAAAATATTGATAATGTCTGATAAATAAGAGTTTTGCAAAAATGAGAAAAGGCATATATTATTTAAGAATCCGCCAGAATTAATAATGAAAGGGCATAATCAGCATGGCAAAAACAGAATATCTTACCGCTCCTGTTCCATCAGCAAAAATGCCAGCTTCAATGCCATATATCATGGCTGCTGAGGCTGCCGAACGATATGCATTTTATGCCTTCGACGCGATTTTAGCGCTTTTTCTAATAAAGAACCTTTTAGACTGGAAAGGCAATCCTGCAAGTTTAACCGAAGAACAGGCGATGGAATGGAAACATTACTTCAAAGCTGGTGTATATTTCACGCCCCTTATAGGTTCATTGATAAGTGACCTGTTTCTTGGAAAATTCCGTACTATAATCGCTTTTTCAGTTGTTTACTGCCTGGGTTTCCTTGCAATCACATTAGATCAAACTTATTTTGGAACTATGCTCGGTCTTGGTCTTATATCTCTGGGCGCCGGAGTAATAAAGCCTTGTCTTTCCGCAAATGTCGGCGACCAGTTCGGTCAATCCAACCAGAACCTCATTACGAGAGCATACAATATATTCTATTGGATGGTAAACTTAGGCGCTTTTTTTTCGATGGCAATATCGCCGTGGATGTATGACCATTATAAGGACGTCAGGATAGCGCTTGGTGTACCCGGAATTTTCATGGTAGTAGCTGTATTGATATATTGGTTTGGACGCAAATCAATGGTCCACATTCCACCGAAGGGCAAAGTATTCTTTAAGGATTTGGTCAGTAGGGAAGGAATATTAGTAATCTTGCGTTTATCCTTTTTCATGTTTGTTTTTATCGCGGTGTTCTGGTCGTTGTTCGACCAGACAACCTCCAAATGGATATACCAGGCCGAGAAAATGAATCTTACTTTTCTGAAATGGAATTTTTCAGACCAGACGTTCTTTGGTTCACTTCTGAGCAAACTCGGAGGACTCCACCATGTCGAGTGGGAAATTCTTCCTGCACAGATGCAGGCGGCTAACTGCATATTTGTTCTTATTACAATCCCTTTCTTTACCTATATTGTTTATCCGATTATTAACAGATTTTACCATCTTACTCCGATTCGGAAACTCGCGATAGGTTTTTTTGTTGCAATTCCGTCATTTGCAATTCCTGCAATGCTTGAGAAATGGATAAACGACGGATTGCAGCCGACCATCTGGTGGCAGGTGCTTGCATACTGGTTTATGACCGCCGCAGAAGTTATGATTTCGATTCCTTCTCTGGAGTTCGCATATACTCAAGCGCCTAAATCAATGAAATCATTTATTTCCTCTCTGAACCTGTTATCTGTTTCATTAGGTAATCTGTTTGTCTCGCTTGTTAACAAATTTATTCAAAATCCTGATGGCACAGTAAAACTCGAAGGTCCGAGCTATTATTGGTTTTTCACGATACTCATGCTCGCTACCGGCATAATATTCTGCATTGTGGTTCGGTTCTATAAAGGCAAGATATATATTCAGGATGAAGCTGAAGCGACAGACTGATGAAGAAGATTATTTCAGTATCGCGCAGAACGGATATTCCCGCGTTTTACGGGCAATGGTTTATGAACCGCCTGAAGGAAGGTTTTACGGGAGTTGTAAATCCATTCGGCGGAAAAAAGTATATCGTCTCGCTCAAACCGGAGGATGTAAGCTGCTTCGTATTCTGGTCGAAGAATTTCACACCGTTCCTTGAAAATTTGAAAATACTCGATGAATCAGGTTATAAGTTTTATTTCAATTACACAATAACAAGCTTGCCTGAAATATTCGAAAGTAATCTCGATAAACAATCTGCGATTGACAGCCTGAAATATCTCGCTAAAACGTATTCCCCTGCTCATATCAACTGGCGATTTGACCCGGTTATTATTTCGAGCGTTTGTGATGCAAAATATTTCATCGAGCGATTCAGGAAATTAGCGGCAGAATTCGATGGACTTGTCGAGCGATGTTATATCAGTTTTGTCACTGAGTATAAAAAAGTTCTGGCAAACTTCGACGAGCTTGAAAAAAATACGCAGGTAAAAATTGAATATCCTGATGTGGATTTCAAAATAGCTCTTGCGAACGAACTTTCCGATATCGCCTCCGGCTATGGAATTAAATTGTATTCATGCTGCTGCGATTACCTGATTAACGAAAAAGTGCAAAAAGCCCATTGCATAGACGGTGCCGTTATCGAGAAACTATTTTTCCCCGAAGGATTCACTTACAAGGAAAAGCACACAAGACAGGAATGCGGCTGCACCGAAAGTTACGATATCGGAACATACAACACCTGCCCTCACGGCTGTATTTACTGTTACGCCAATACGAATAAAGGCAGAGCAAACAGCGCATTTAGAATCCACGATGCAAATTCAGCTTTCCTCGGATACACCAAATCCCAATCTGACCAATGGCTCGAAGAAATTCAAAATACATCACCTGAAAATAAGGCTGATCAACGACTTTTTGAATGAGTATTTCCCTGAAAACACGTGGGTGGCAGCCTCAAGCGAAGCTTGGGGATGGTTTGATATAAATTCTTCACCCCCATCCTGATAAAAGCAATCAGGATGAGGCTGCCACCCATCAAATTAATCCTGAAGATAAAAATTTTTCAAAAAAATAAATTTTTTCTGTTGACATATTTCGCCCAAGTGTTATAGTAATATATAACAGTAAAACTCTTTTTAAGGAGTACGAAGATTTTTATACGAATAGAACCATCTTCATCAATGCCGATTTACAGGCAGATAATTGACCAGATCAGGTATCAGGCAGCAACCGGCATACTCAGGGAAGGCGACAAAGTGCCGAGCGTGAGGGAACTGGCGGCAAAGCTGGCGGTCAATCAAAATACAATACTCAAGGTTTATAACGAGCTTTGCAGGGAAAATGTACTGAGAATAGAAAGAGGAGACGGCACATACGTATCTTCAGGCAGGCAGAATATCACGATTTCGGAACGAAAAAAGGCCGTTGCCAACGCGCTTCGCGAAGCGGCTACTTTAGCGGTTCAGTTAGATTTGCCGCTTGAACAGGTGAGTGAATTACTGGAAAAGGAATACAAAACAATCCTTTCACAAAAAGCGGGCAGTCTCAAAAACGACTCGAAGGAGAAATAATATGTTTCGGATGATTTTGTGGAAAGAATGGAAGGAAAATCTCTGGAAGCTGTTGTTTTGCGGCGTCGTAAGCGCAGTTTTTACTATAATGCTTTTCAGAATAAGAATCATACCCGATGTCTCCAATTGCCTCGTGATTTCTTTTATACAGATGTTTGTCGTCCCTATCGTTTATTCGCTTGATATTTTTTCCGGCGAGATGAGCAATCGCACGATTTATCTGCTCTTTAAAATACCAGTACCAAGATGGATGATTTTTTTCAGTAAATTTATCGTTTCGGCTTTTGGTATAGTTGTAATATTTCTTATGAGCAGTATTTTGATGGAAATAATGGCTCAGGGCAGAGAAGCACCTATATTGTATTTGTCTGGTATCAATATGCTTTTCGGCGCAGCGGCGTTATTATTGTTCACATGGTTTTGTCCATTCGGCTGCCAGAGTCGAAGTGAAGCAGGCTCTTTAGCAATAATGTTCAGTGTATTCATTGGTTGGGCAATCGTATTGGTATGGGCTCTATCATGCAATGTCGCCTGGGCAGCGCGCATGGTTCCGTATTCCTTTATCCTGGCTTTAGATAAAGATTTCAATTTAGTAGAGGGCGGCATTACACAGATTCCACTTTTCATTTTAGCTCTGGTTATTGCATGTTACAGATATGTGAGCATCAGGAGGTATTTATGAAGATACAGGCGATAATACATCAGCAGATAAGCCAGCTCAAATGGCAAATCCTGGTTTGCGTTGGACTTGTAATGGTTCTGCCCGTAGAGGAGTTTATTGTCGGCTTGAAAGACGGTCATGGATTTAGCGGAGGCATAACCGTATTTATTGCTTTTATAATTGCTCCTTTACTCGCCGGTCTTATCGCATGTTCTAATGTACAGGCTGAGATGAATGACAAATTATATCTTTTCTGGCGATCCAAACCGGCGGGTATTAAGTTAATGGTCGCGATAAAATACTTCGTTGGATTAGCGATTTCAATTTTTATTTTCGCCTGTCCGGTCGTATTTGGATTTATAGTTACTTTTCTCTATAATGAAAAAGTAAGCAGCGGTATGAGAATGTTCTACATTCCTCTTTGTTTTGTCCTGGCTATTATGATATACAGCTTATGTTTCGGATTAAACGTACTCATACGAAATACTGCGCGCGGATGGCTTATTGGAATTTTACTTACCGGATTTTTTCTTTTGTTACCTTTCCTTCTGCCGCTCAATCATAAAGATGTATTCAGTGTATTCGTATTGCTAACAAGTCGTTATTTAATTTTTATAATCATAATCTCAGTATTATCTTTTGTTCTTTCTCTTTTTGCAACTCAGTACGACTGGCACTTGAAGACAAATTTGAAAAGTTTGCTTTGGACTATCGCGGGACTTGTATTTGTTCTGTTAATGCTTTTTAGCAGTCAGGTTGCGAATATCAAGATTTTAGAGGAAAAGGAAATTCAAACGTCATTTCATAATGAAAACTTATTGAATTATATTGGAGATAAAGTTGTATATAAACAGAATGAGTATATCAGTACAAACAATGATAAAATCTCATTAAGTAACGTCGGGGGAACTATGGGGCAGGCGATTCCGGCGGGCCTTTCTGATGGTGGAGGAAGATACAATCACGATGTATATCCGCACGATGGCAGGTTGATTAAACAGGTAGGAGACGATTACTATTGCTTTTATATTTTCGCTCACGGTGGTATTGTCAAAACAGATAGAGGCAGCTCAACGATAGAATATCATGGGGCAACCTTGTATGTCAGCAAAGTGGAAAGGAGTTCATGGGTATTGGTACGTGAGATTGATTTGTCGGAATGTCTCGATGAAAATGTATATAATGTATTCATGGCTATGCGAATAATTGAAAATAAACTTTTTGTTTTTGTGGATAATAGTCTCGTCACTTATGATATCACGAATCCTGAAGATATACAGCAAGTTGATGCGAAAATTAATGTGGTAAGCATGCAACGATATTATGTTTTTGGAAGTGCTTTCGAGAAAGGTAGTGAAATAGAAATACCTATAGTTCCGGCTGAAGGGATCAGTGAGCAGGAAAAAATAGTTCTTAGTATAGATAGATTTTATAATGCTCGAAATATGTATGAATCTTCCATTGTCGATATATTCAATGGTGAGATTTCTTTTTATGGTTACAATTTCTCAACTGATTGTTTCCAAAGATATGAAGTTATGTACCGGGAGCCGTACGTTATCAAATGCAGACTTAAAGAATCTCGTCAATCGACATTTCTTGAAGGTTTAACAAAACAGCGGATGAATAAAACGTTTGTCAAAAATGGTAAGTTATATTGCGTAGCAGATAATACGTTAATGGTTTTTGATATTCATCCTGATAAAGGTATCAGGAAATTGGGTCATTTCGTCCGTTTGGATTACAGAATTGAAGATATGGCCGTTCTGGAAGATGGAAATATGGTTCTTCATCTCAGGTGGGATCATCTTTTTTCCCCGGCTAATTCTGTAGAAAAAGAAAAAAATTACTTATATCTCCTTAAAGGTCCCTAAAAATACTATGCGAACGCGGGATAATTAATGCTATTTATTTTAGTATAAAGCGAAAGGAAAACAAATGTCTGAGCCGGCAATAAAAATTGAAGGTTTGCATTTTTCATACGGTAAAAAACAGGTTCTAAAAGGTGTGAATCTCGAAGTGCCGAAAGGCTCTATATTCGGCTTTTTAGGAAGGAACGGAACAGGTAAAACAACTCTCATTAAAACAATGCTCGGCCTGCAAAAACCGCACTCAGGAAAATGTCTCGTCGGAGGAATGGATAGCTTTACTCAAACTCTGGACATACGCAAAAGAATCGGTTTTATGGCAGAGGACCAGCAAATGTACGGCTGGATGAAAGTAAAACAAATCATAAAATGGGCAGCAGGCTTCTACCCTGACTGGGACTATGAATTTACCGACAAGCTCGCAGTTAAGTTCGGATTGCCTATGAATATTAAAGTCAAAGAACTTTCCAAGGGGCAGAATTCGAGCCTTGCCCTGCTTCTTGCCCTTGGTCACAGGCCGGACATTGTGATTCTTGACGACCCTACACTTGGACTCGATCCAATAGCAAGAAAAGATTTCCTGCGCCATGTCATCGAACTTCTGCAAACGGACGGCGTAACAGTTTTCTTCTCAAGCCACCTCCTTTACGAAATCGAGCCTGTAGCAGACCATATCGCGATTCTCGATAAAGGCGTAATAGTAAAATCATGCACAACAGAACAATTGCGGGAAAGCGTCCGCAAATTCGTTATAGCTCCTTCTCCACAGGCGGATTTCAGTGAGATGCAGGGTATTCTTGATGCATTTCAGACCGGAAATACCATTTCGGTAACAGTAGAAGATTGCGACGAATCGAAAAGAGCAAAAATCAAATCAATGTTCTCCAACGGCACACAGGAAACAGCCCTGAACCTCGATGAAATTTTCGAGGCCTACGTCATCGGAAATCGAGGATCTAAATAAAATGCAGAATCATAAAAAAACTGATCATACTCTCATCTTCTGTAAATTTTCAGAAATATGCATTACATAATAGGCACATAACTTCTTATTATACAAGATGTTAAAAAGCAAAGGCTTTGTTTTCCAAAATTTTATTAATATTTTTTGGTGAAAATACTTGACGTAGTACAACATATGTAGTACATATACATAATATGTAATATATGTAAAATAATTGTTGTATATTTAAAGTAGCAGAGATTTCAAAATGAAACGGGAAAAAATCAGTATTTCGCCTTCCGAATGGGAAGTAATTGAGGTTCTTTGGGAGCAGTCGCCTCTAAGCGCATCCGAGATATTTGAGATGCTAAAGGACAAAACCACGTGGAACAACAGGACTGTTCGCTCTTTTCTTGACAGGCTGGAGCAAAAGAAAGCGGTAGCAAAAGAGAAAAAGCATGGCGTAAATGTTTATATACCGCTTCTGAAACGCAAGCAATGTTTGAGAAAGGAAAGCCGCTCTTTTCTTGAAAGATTTTTCAGCGGCAATCCGGTTTCCATGATGTCGCATTTTATCGAAAAAGAAGATTTGTCAAACGAGCAGATTGAAAAGTTACAGGAACTGCTCGAAACAAAGCACAACAAAGATAAATAGTGAAAGGTTTCATAATGACTGGTTATGAAGTCATGGTCACTTTTACGGATTGGCTTTTAAGGGAGACGATCGATATTTCGTTTTGCATTCTGCTGATTCTGCTTGTAAGACGTATTTTTACAAATTTTTTCGGCGCTAGGTTATGCAGAATATTATGGCTCATCCTGTTCATTCGATGTATTGTACCCTGGTCCTTTCCCGTTAATATTGATCCTGCATCGCTTTTTTCTAAACCTGATACTTTTTTTAATTCAAGGCCATCTCCTGCATCTATCATTCAACCTCCGGAAGATGTTCCGGTGTTGCCGGAAGCTGTTCCCAATACAGAAATAGCTTCAGAACATCGAACCGCTGCAAGAAACAGGATATTTACTGCTAAAGTACTTCGTGTGATATTTGTGGGAATCTGGTTTATTGGATCACTTGCCTTATTGGGTATTACATTTTTCAGAAGCAGAAGAATAGCACATTATACAACTGAAGCGCCCCAGCCGGTTCCATCATGGCTTCAGGAGATATTTCTGGAATGCCGGGAAAGAATGAAAATTAAAATCTGGCCTGTATTAATTGTTTCATCAGGCATAAATTCCCCAGGTCTTATCGGCGCTCTCCGGCCGCGTATTTTGCTGCCCTGTGATTTAGTGAACAACGACAGCCGGCAGCAGTTTTATCATATTCTCCTGCATGAATTAGCTCATATCAAACAGGGTGACATTTGGCTTTCATGGTTCTGGACTTTGTTCTGCTGCCTCCAGTGGTTTAATCCTCTGGTTTGGCTGGCCGGCAGATATATGTATCTTGATCGTGAGATGGCCTGTGATGAACACGTTTTAAGGATGCTTGAAACCGAAAAACGAATTGAGTACAGCCGCTCTCTTCTGGAGTTATTAAAGTGGTGTCGCGGGCATCCTGCCCGCGAAACGAGGGCGAGACGCCCTCGACACGACGAGCTTTCCCGTTACCCTGGTCTGGCGTGTGTTGTAGAAAGAAAAACAAATATCGAAAGGAGACTTGGAATGATAACAAAATTTAAAATCCATTCTAATCGTCAAATTGCTTTTGGCTCTTTTGCATTGTTGGTAATTGCAGTACTGTCAGTGGCAAGCTTTGCCGGTTCGGGCCAAACTGTGAAACTAACAAGTGATAAAGCTGAGCTTATGGGGCGTGTGGAAGATTTCTTTATGCATAATTTCCGTGATATTACCGCACGCAAATCCATCGAATGGGGAGAACCTGAAACGGAAGAAAAAGGGAATCGTTCCATTCGTTATATGTGCGAAACTCAAATCTGGGAGAAAGACTGGAAAATCATGAACGCTGTTTTTACTTTCGATAAAGACGGAGGATACGTTAATTATAAAAATGTATCAGGATATCCTAAAGATAAAGTTGCAGTTAAAATCGATACTTCGACTGATGAAGGAATGAAAGCTCTGGTGGAGAAATTTTTCTCACAAAATTACCGCGACATAACAGCCCGGAAAACCATCGAATGGGGTGAAGCTGGAACATATGAAAACGGTAATCGCGGCATCAGGTATAAGTACGAGGCAACTATCTGGGGGAAAGATAAAATAATCAGTGATAAAATTTTCACTTTTACTCCAGAAGGTAAATTTGTCTCGGTAATTGATGTGGAAGAAGCAAAATGGCAGGAAGGAAAAGCCGGCGCAGGGACTATTGCCGTTGCATTACGTGCATATGCTGCTAATAATTTATCGAATGGTGACTATAAGAATATAACTTTTGAAAAACTCGGTTTTAAAAAGGGTGAACTGAATGGAAAATATTTTAATATGGACAATTACGAATTAACCAGCGTTTCTTTTGATGAATCAAGGATTAATAATCCTCTGCATTATACAATTACAGTCACTCGTCCCGATGACAGTTGGAAAATAAAATCAATGCAATTAACACACACAAGCCAATGGATTCAGAATCAATAACTTTA
Organism: Sedimentisphaerales bacterium; assembly: GCA_016931715.1. GTDB lineage: Bacteria > Planctomycetota > Phycisphaerae > Sedimentisphaerales > Anaerobacaceae > JAFGPS01. The sequence continues at coordinate 72,243 of JAFGEF010000038.1, read as the reverse complement.
ATTATATGATTGAGCATTTTGTACATACGGAAACAAACAATCTAATAAAGATTTTTTTCTATCAGCGATTTGTGATTGAATTGCTTGAAAAACTCATAAAATATGATATAAATCGTATTTATGAGAAAAAACTGGGAACATTATTCACATACTGCCGATATGGGTATTCGCGGCTATGGCGCCAGCATGGAAGAAGCCTTCGCCGCCGCTGCTGTGGCAATGGTCGCGATTAACGTCGATCCCGAAAAAATACAGCAGGAACAGAAAGTAAAAATAACCTGCAGCGAGCAGGACAGAGAGCTTCTCTTCATTGCATGGCTAAGTAATCTATTGTATGAAATGGCAACGCGGAAAATGTTTTTCAGCAAATTCGAGGTTGAAATAAAAGACGGGAAATTGACCGGCTGCGCATGGGGAGAAAAGATGGATTTAAAAAAGCATAAACCAGTCGTGGAGATAAAGGGAATTTCATATTCAGACCTGAAAGTGACACAGGAAAACGGAAAATGGACTGCGCAATGTATAGTAGATATTTAGAATCTCTGACGAAACGTCTTGATTGTCATTTTACTATAAGCTATTAACCTAAGGAATCAAATAATGAAGAATCTAAAGAAACGCTCCGGATACCAGTGGTTTATCGAGCCATCAGAAAAAATGAGAGTGCCTTTTATTATTTTCGGTGACGATGACATCATAAAAAACCTTGATGAAAAAGTATATGAACAGGGCACAAATGTCGCCAGCCTGCCCGGCATAGTTAAAGCGTCTTTCGCTATGCCTGACGCTCACTGGGGGTACGGCTTTCCAATCGGGGGAGTCGCCGCGTTCGACCCCGATAAAGGTGGCGTAATATCCGCAGGCGGGGTAGGCTTCGATATATCCTGCGGCGTACGAACTATACTGACAGGACTCAAGGAAGACCAAATCGAATCAGTAAAAGACAGGCTCGCCGATGAACTGGCACGTCATATTCCTGCTGGAGTAGGAAGCACGGGCAGGCTGAACCTTTCCAAAGATAAAATCGACGAAATGCTCGCGGGCGGAGTGAAATGGGCTGTCGAGCGAGGCTATGGAACGCAAAAAGACCTTCAGCGCACCGAGGAGAACGGCATAGCTTCCGGCGCAGTACCTGCATATGTCTCTGATAAAGCCAAAGAAAGACAAAAGGAGGAAGTAGGAACTCTCGGCTCCGGTAATCACTATCTTGAAGTTCAGAAAGTCATCGAAATTTTTGATGCAGAAATTGCAAACGCTTATAATGTTACACTCGGTGACATAGTCGTAACTATTCACTGCGGCTCACGAGGTCTGGGTCACCAGGTAGCGACAGACTACATGCCAAGAATGCTCGAAGCGGCAAAAGAAGCTGGAATAGAGCTGCCGGAACGCGACCTTGCCTGCGCTCCGATAAATTCGAGCGTTGGCAAACAATATTATGGTGCCATGCGCGCGGGCATAAACTGTGCCATCGCGAATCGCCAGGTCTTGACGCATCTTGTGCGTGAGGCTTTCGACAAGGTCCTGCCGCAGGCGGATTTGAAGCTGCTTTACGATGTTTCCCACAATACCTGCAAAGTCGAGGAACACAAAGTCGATGGAAAGTCCATGAAGCTTTATATTCATCGCAAAGGAGCAACACGCGCATTTGGTCCGGGACACCCTGCTCTGCCGCAGGATTTAAGAGATGCCGGCCAGCCCGTTTTGATTGGCGGAACTATGGGGACATTTTCTTATATCCTCGCGGGAATGGAAGAAAGCGAAGACCTCTGTTTTAGCTCATGCTCGCACGGCGCCGGAAGAGCGATGAGCCGGACACAGGCAACGAAAAAATGGAGCGGGCGCGAAGTAGTCAAAAGCCTCGCTCAAAAAGGAATTATTATAAAAAGTGCATCAATGAAGGGAATCGCCGAAGAAGCACCGGGAGCGTACAAAGACGTAGTATCAGTAGCAGACGCAACCGAAAAAGCTCACCTTGCAAAAAGAGTCGCAAAGCTCGCACCTTTAATATGTGTCAAAGGCTAAGTTAGCAGGAAACCAAATATGCTGCAAAAAACAAAAAAACAAAATTGCCTGAACAAACCTTCCAGGAAGGTTAATAATGATTTGAAACTTCCTGTAAATACGATGGAAGTTTTGAAGCGGCGTTATCTCTTAAAAGATGATAATCAGAACATTATCGAGACACCGAGCGAGTTGTTTATGAGGGTTGCATCCCACATCGCGCAGGTTCAGGCGAATTTCAAATCAGATATAAGCCTCGAACAGGCACAGGAAAAATTCTATCGAATGATGAGCAATCTCGAATTCATGCCCAACTCACCAACTCTGATGAACTCTGGTACATCGTTCGGCCAGCTTTCAGCCTGTTTTGTTTTGCCAGTCGAAGATTCCATAGACGGAATTTTCGAGGCTCTTAAAAACATGGCGAAAGTTCATCAATACGGCGGCGGAACAGGTTTTAATTTCTCTCACCTGCGTCCCAGAGGTGCTTTATTGCATCCGACAAAAGGCGGAGCTTCCGGCCCTGTTTCTTTTATGAGCATCTTCGATAAGGCGACTGAAGTAATTGTCCAGCGTGGGCGCAGGCGAGGCGCGAATATGGGCATACTTCGCTATGACCATCCTGATATCGTGGAGTTTATACAGGCGAAAATGGCAGCAGGCACGCTGGAAAATTTCAATCTTTCCGTAGCGGTAACGGATAAATTCATGGCTGATGTAAAAGCTGACAAATATTTCGACCTTAAAAATCCGAGTACCGATAAGAAAGCAGGGAAAATCAAAGCCAAATTCCTTTTTGACTTGATAGTAAAATGTGCATGGCATTCAGGCGATCCGGGGCTGGTTTTTATTGATGAGATAAACCGGAAAAATCCCACGCCGGAAATTGGTAAAATCGAAGCGACAAATCCATGCGGCGAGCTGCCTTTGCTTGCTTTCGAGAGCTGCAACCTCGCTTCGATAAACCTGGCGAAAATGATTGATAACAACAAAATGAACTGGGAAAAGCTGAAAGATAGCGTTATATGGGGAATTCGATTTTTGGATAATGTTATCGAAGTAAATAAATATCCGCTTCCGGAAATTCGTGAAATGACCTTCGCGAACCGCAAAATCGGGCTTGGCGTGATGGGTTTTGCAGATATGCTCATTATGCTTGGAATACCATATAACTCGCAAGAAGCCCTGAACCTTGCGGGCAAGTTAATGCGATTTATTCACAGGCAATCGATAGAAGCTTCAGTGCGGCTTGCAGAAGAAAGAGGCGCTTTCCCCAATTTCGACAAATCTATCTATGCCGGAAAGGGACTCAGGCTCCGCAACGCAACAGTTAATACAGTTGCGCCTACGGGAACGATAAGTATCATCGCCGGCTGTTCGAGCAGTATCGAGCCGCTTTTTGCAATCAGCTTTGTCCGAAACGTTCTTTCGGGAACGAAGCTGTTTGAAACTAATACTCTCTTCGAAGAAATTGCCAAAAGGGAGGATTTTTACGAAGAGGAAATCTTATTCCAAATCGCAAAGAAAGGCTCTCTGCAATCAATAAAGAATATTCCATCGAAGTTTAAGAGGATTTTCGCAACCGCTTTTGATATAAAGCCTATCGAACATTTACAGATACAGGCGGCTTTCCAAAAATACACTGATAACGCAGTCTCGAAAACGATAAACCTTCCGGAAAGCGCATCTATCAGCGAGGTCAGAAAAATATACCTCAAAGCGCACGAGTTAAAATGCAAGGGCATTACAATTTACAGGTACGGCTCGAAAAACCAGCAGGTATTAAGCTTTGGAGCAAAAGAAACAAAGACTATTAAAAACAGCAAAAAGCCCATTATTGCAGATTCTGAATATTCCGGCGGCTGCGCAGTCGGTGAATGCGCATTCTAAAAAGAAAATCAGGAGAGATTTTCTGTATATATTCCTCTTGCGATGAGCATAAAAAAGGCCTTATACATTTCTGCATAAGGCCTTATAAATAATCGAACAACTAATTTTTACATGATTACTTTCCCGTAAAGCACACATCGGCTGTATGCTGTTACAAGTTTATTACCAATCACGTACTACTACAGAGTCTTGTCCAACCAGATACTGATCGCTGTTGGCTGCATTCACATTGTAAACCATACCGGTATAAGTTCTCGTTGTAACGCTCTTTATTGCGACTGAGCCGCTCTGTGTCCTGAGAGTCATACCGCTGCGGAGATCCTGGGCATGGACCCAAATTCCGGAGTTGAGCATGAACAGGTGAGATTCGACAACACTAATGGTATTTCCGCTCTCTAAAGCTATATCGCGGCATTCCCATGTTCCTTCGTGTGCTTCGAGTTTTTCATCTGTTACACTGGCAATCTGCATTGTCTGGCCGTTGATACATACTGGTGTATCAGCAAGGAAGCAGGCTCTGCCTTTGGCACTGCCCGAACCGTAATCCATAGAAAGCAAATTATCCTGCCTTGAAATAGGAACCGTACCGCCGCTCGCCGGCTGAGTACCTTTTCGAACTTCAGCGGCTAAAGCCTGTGTATAAATGTTATCCTCATTAATAGCACAGAATGATTTATCTTCGAAGTTCACATGGCTGTCCAGGAACAGAACGTTTTGTCCTTCATCCTGGTGTGTAATACTATTACCCATTTTTGTAAATTCTTTGCCGCCTGTTACAGCAAAATTGGCCCATACTCTTGACGAGCCGACAGCTTCTGCATCAAGCCATGGATTCGGGTCTGCTGCTACTGCCATACCCGGATCGCTTGATGTCGTAAGAGGAAATCCCCTGCCATTAGTATCTTTGTACGGCTGATGATAAGAATAACTGCAGAATTTGACTCCAGTTTGACCGAAATCCCAGAGAGTGAGCAAATCTACATTATTTCCAGGCTGAAACTCTGAAACGCTCGAATCACCCTTGCAGATAAACGACTTAGGTGTAACTTCAGCATATTTTACCAGCAGGTAAAAAGAAGCTGTAATTGTTGCATTTCCACCTGCACCAGTTGAATTTAAACCATAAGCCGCTGCTCTGGTTGTCGCAGCATAATTTGGAATTGTTGCTGACCATTGAGTGGTAGGTCCTCCGGCACATGGCATCTCGTCATCATAATCATTGGCATAAATAAGCATTGCCTTGCCGATACCAGCCAGGTTTGTACCACAAACCATTCTGAAGGCAATTTGTCTTACTCTTGCCAGAGCGGGCATCAGAATGCCCATGAGCAATGCTATAATCGCAATAACGACCAGCAGCTCGACCAAAGTAAAGCCTTTTTTCTTCATTTTTTTCTCCTTTACACTATTTGAGATTCGTAAATCCGGCCGTTCCTGGAATCACGTTTGTACTTACATTTTTGTTTAGAAAATGCCCGATGTATAATAATGATAACACCCAACACTCTCGAAATACGAACCTCTTAACTTTTTATGTTCTTATACCAGAGAACGACCGTTTCAATTCCGATAATACGGTTTGTTCAAATACACTAAAATTTTAAAGAAATGGTGATTTTATGCTACCTTATACTAACCTGCGTTGAATTAAACACGATATTTTTAATAAGCGTTTCTTCCCGGCAGGTGGATTTAAGATATGAAATCGGGACTAATCTATTATGACAATTCTTAATTCTTATAAAATTATAAACTACTAACAATTTAAACCCACCTTCATTAACTTATAATGAAAGTTTAACACAAGATGTTAAATCAGTCAAGTAAATTTGCAAATTTTCCGTAAGTTTCTTGTAAATTAATAAAATTTTTTTATTATGCTTAGTTTGAGTCTTATGTAAAATTGAAATTAGTTATGGTGTATTGATATGTTAAGCCGGAATATTTACGAAAAAACATCAAAATTACTTAAAAAACACGACCAGGAGCAAATTTTGGCGTTCTGGGATAAGCTTGATTCGGACCAAAAGAACCGATTGCTCTCTCAAATCGAGCAGCTTGATTTTACAAAAATAGATAACTGGGTCACAAATTTTGTGAAAAAAGCCCCTTATGCTTCGATAAATGCGGATTTTGAGCCTGTTGGATTCTATAAGCCTGAGCCGGAAAACGCAGAGCAGCAGAAAAAATATGATAATGCAGTCAAATTAGGCAAAAAATTAATAAGTCAGGGCAAGGCAGCCGCTTTCGTTGTAGCCGGCGGACAGGGAACAAGACTCGGATTCGACGGGCCAAAGGGAAATTTCCCCATCAGCCCGGTCAGGAAAAAGACGCTTTTTCGAATATTCGCAGAGAATATTTCCGCAGCATCGGAAAAATATAAGGCGGTCTGCCCGTGGTATATTATGACAAGTCCGCTGAATTATGATCAGACAGTCGAGATTTTCCGTTCGAATAACTACTACGGCCTTGAAAAAGAAAATATCTTCATCTTCCAGCAGGGAACGCTGCCAAACTTCAGCCCGGAAGGAAAAATCCTGCTCGCCGATAAATCTGAAATCGCCTGTTCTCCTGACGGTCACGGCGGCTGCATCAGAGCTTTACATAAAAGCGGAGCGCTCGAAGATATGAAAAAGCGAGGTGTGGAATTTATAAGTTATTGGCAGGTAGATAATCCTTTAATCAATATTTTCGACCCTCTTTTTATCGGACTGCACGCACACGATAAGGCGGAAATGTCTTCCAAGGCGCTGAGAAAAAATGACCCGAAAGAGAAAATAGGCAACTTTTGCCTGATTGACGGAAAAGTTACGATAATCGAATACAGCGACCTGCCGGATGAGTTTGCTGCGAAACGTAATCCTGACAATTCCCTGGTTTTTGAGCTTGGCAGTATCGCTATCCACATTATCAATCGTGTTTTCCTCGAAAAATTTATATCGGAAGATACCTCTTTGCCTCTGCATAGCGCGGTAAAAAAAATCAGGTACATAGACCAGACCGGCCGCAAAGTCGAATCACAGGGAATCAAGCTGGAGAGTTTCATTTTTGACGCGGTGCCTTTAGCTTCGAATTCGATAGTCCTCGAAACAATACGCAGTGAAGAATTCGCTCCGACCAAGAATGCAACAGGCGTTGACAGCGCCGAAAGCACACGGCAGATGATAACAGACAGGGCTGCGAGCTGGCTCGAATACGCGGGAGTGAAAATCCCAAGAAAACATGACGGCTCAGTCGATTGCTCAATCGAAATAGCACCATCCTTCGCATTGGAAAAAGACGACCTGAAGGCAAAGTTATCCAAAATCCCCCCGATAAAACCAGGTGCGAAAATATACCTCGAATAGGTATCTTTTTAAAATTATTTATTTTAAAGGAGAAAAGAAATGAAAGAAGTAATCGACTTCCTGACAAAAAGCCAGGTCTTTTATTTAGCAACCGCAGGTCTCGACGGAAAACCGAAAGTTCGTCCGTTCGGATTAGTGATTGAAGAAGACGGCAAAATTTATTTCTGCACTTCGAACAAAAAGAACGTTTACAAAGAAATGAAAAAACAGCCCTGGGTTGAGATTTCCGCCTGTGGTGAAAACTTCTCATGGGTTAGGCTGAGCGGCAGGGCTGTCTTCTCCAATAACCTGGCTATTAAAAGCAAGGTTCTGGATTTAAGCCCTTTTGTTAAATCGATTTACAAAACGCCAGACAATCCGATTTTCGAAATTTTTTATCTCGATGAAGCATCGGCGACTTTTTACGATTTCAGCGGCAAGACGCCAAAAACTGTCAAACTCTGATAACGCAGTTTGTAATTCATGCGGCACAATATTAATAATCAAAAAAGAATCACAATACCAGAATTTTTGTTGACTTTGCCCGAAATACAGCTATATTAAGCCGTGAAATACAGGACAAGATTATTGGTCCTCGTGGTGAAAGGATTCGTGAACGGATAATTCACGATTGGATTTAAAAGAATTATCTAAAGAAAAGGAGTTGGGTATGGAAATTTTCACTTCTTCGTAATGCAGATTGTTTTTTCGAAAACAACTGCATCCGCAAGCACTATTTTTTAACAGCCCGGCGGTCTTTGCGCTCACTTTGAAGCAGGAAGGCGGCGGGTGTATATCTTTGTATAAATGTTCTGCTCTTATGGAGAGGGCGTTCGTGAAAGCGTAATTCACGGTGAACATAAATGAAGGATTAACGAAGGAAAAGGAGTTGGGTATGAAAACATGCATTTCTATCAAACGCGGCATAATCTCTCTTGCACTTGCAATAGCCGCAGCGGGTATTTGCTTTGGCAATCCCACAACGTATTCAGGAAGTTTGTCTGTCGCCGATGGAGGTCTGACCGCCCATGGTGAATGGAATAATCCATGCACCACGCTGAGCTGGACTGTGGACGATTCGACAACACCGGGAAAATGGCATTACAGCTACACGCTTACCGTGCCGGTTAAGGACATCAGCCACATGATAATAGAGGCTTCATATGGTGACAATCCGTTTACAAGGTCAAATCTGTTTTCACCATCGAGCAGCATTTCCGGCTGGATCGATTCCATCGAGATTCAAAACTACGGCCCGGGCGGCAGCACGCCTTATATGCCTGAAGACATGTGGGGAATCAAGTTCGATGCCGCGATTGATGCAACTTATGTCACCGTGTGCTTCGACTCGGACCGCATGCCCGTCTGGGGTGATTTTTATTCTAAAGACGGCTTTTCAATGTGCAACGATGAATGGAGCGCATTATACAACACAGGTTTTACAATCGGAGATTATGACCCTGTCGCCGCCGCGGCAAACGGCTCTTTGCAGAATCATCTCCTTGTGCCCGATACGATACCGGCGCCAGGCGCAATATTGCTCGTCTGCATCGGCACGACGCTCACCGGAGCGCTGCGAAGAAGAGGCATGATATAATTCCGAAGAAGGCAAAGCCGGTTGCGAGCTATTGAAAATTTGTGCAGAATGATGTGATGTATTCCCGTAAAGGCAGTTTTTTAAATAGTAATTTTGCCGAGAAGCCTTTCGAGAAGCTCCATGGGAAGTCCCATTACGTTCGTAAGGCTTCCCTCGATTCTTTCGACGAATTCGTCGCCGTTCTCCTGTATGGCGTACGCGCCGGCTTTGTCCTGCCATATGCCTGTTCTGATATGCTCCTCGATTTGCTCGCGTGACATTTTTTTCGGATATACTGTCGTGACATTGCTGGTTACCAGCTCGGTGTTATCTTTTATTCTCACGAGTGCTACGCCTGTAATTACCCTGTGAGGTCTGCTGAACAGTTTGCCGACTATCTCCCCCGCTTCTTTTTCGTCCGCCGCTTTGCCGATAATTGTGCCCTGGTAATCCACAATCGTATCGGCTCCGAGAACTATTTTGTCAGGATATTTCGGGGCTACACTTTTCGCTTTCGCAAGTGCGAGCTGCTCTGCGAATTTGCAGGGTTCGATCTTTTCCGTCCCGAACTGCGACTCGTCGATATCGGATTTTTCGACGATGAAATTATAGCCGGCCTGTGTTAAAAGTTCTCTTCTTCGCGGCGAAGCTGATGCCAAAACTATCGGTCTCGTTTGCTTTCCATGCGTCATCATATTATCCATAAAAACGCTATTGAGTTATCTGCATGCAGAAATCAAGGTACTCTTTTTCGATTAGTTCGAAATCATCATGTATATACTGCTGGAACAACTGTGTCCCGACTATATGGTTCCAGAGAATAGTTCTCGGCAAATTCCTGTTAACTGCAATCTCCCTGCTCACATTATCGAGCGGCCAATTTCCCCGGAAACCATCCGCAAGAAGCTGATTGTAAATCGCCCGCCTCCTGCCTTGGTCGTATTCGCGCAAAAATCGAACAAGCGCATACGACTGGCTGTAAAAAGCCGCTACCGAATCTGCCTGGTCGGTAGCAAGAACCTGGCCCGGATTAATCGCCGTCAGTTCATCGAGAGGCAGCATTCTGCCTGAAGCGAGCGTTTTTTTCAGTGAATCGAGCCTGTAGCTGTTTTTAGTCGGCGCGAACATTATCGCACCGTCCTGATAGTCATACGTCTCGAAGAGCATCGCGACTCCTTCGTCGAGCCAACTCGGCAGGCGATACTGAAAATGCCTGCTGCTGAACTGATGCCATCCTTCGTGACCCAGCGCAGACAAAGTCCTTTCAGCTCCGATATCGTAAGCGATACACGAGCCGTTGTGATAATACGCGCCTGCTTTTATCTTATAAAAAATCTCCGCCTGGTCGCCCGCGAAAGTCCATGTAAAATGCTCCCACTGTGTCCGGTTAGCGAAAAGATAGATAGTGAATTTAACAGATGTCTCGACTTTTTCAGGAAGCTGGCTGTTATAAACATGATACGCAGATTCCATGAATTCCGGGATTCTGCACAGCATATACCGGTCCATAAGCGTTGAAAAAATTTCGTAGTGGGCGGTAGTAATTTTCAGGCCGGGTCCGTAAATATTCTGCCACCGCTGGACCGACTCAAGGTCGGGAAGGTTCTGCTTATACATGTAGTCCGCGAAAATATTGTTATAAGCCGCGATATTCTTCGACCTTGCATCGCCGTCCGTGCTCTCGACCGATTTGCAACCGATAAGGCATAAGATACCTGAAAGAAAAAGTATTATGGAATATTTCACCGCGTTCCGTCCGAAAAAAATTAGCTTTCTATATACCATGAAGATTCTATTATCATCGTCTATAAATTATATCGAATATACAACTTTTCAATAATATACCAGATTTTCACAATGGAATACATACCAATTCCGATTTATTCTTCACCCGTCCCCAAATGAAAAAACTAACAATTAATCAAAAGCCGCAGAGCTCACAGAGGACTTGGCGCGGCGTAGCCGCAACCAAAATCCTAAACAATTTCCAATATAAAAATTCTAATGCTCCAAACAGGAACGTAACTCTTTATCTGATATTAAGATAAATGGTGCGATTCATCACCCCCTACCTTTCTAAACAAGAATAAATGTTTTAAACATTTGAATTTGTTTAGAATTTTGGTTTTGGACATTAGCGATTGTTGTTCTCTGTGAGCTCTGCGGCTTTAAATTAGTCTTTAGTTGTTGGTCGATAGTCGTTAGGTATTTTCTTCGAGATTCTTCGTGTGCTCTGTGGTGTAGAACGATTTCGGTAAAACATTCGCAGGACTGTTTTAAATTTTGGAAGTATGTCAGAATTGATAATTGTTACCCGGCAGCCGGTATATTTAACACCGGCTGCCTTCGAACACCCCTACTTTTTTACTCATTGTGATAGCTTTAACATTTTTAGCTTTCTCTTTTTTATCCCCGAAACCAGCCATTTTTACTCCTTAAAGCATTTCAAAATCTTTTTATATCACACGAGGAATCAATCTGGAAATAGGGGAAAACCTTAATTTAGGCAGGCAGAATGCCTAATGATCCGGCGGAATTGGGCTTTTGGTATGTAATAATTGAGTAAATTGCCTATAATCTTAGCGATTTTTCATAGAATCAGGCTGCTTATCGGACTTATCTTTATTTTGCTCCCACCACGATTTGACATCTTCGATGATTTTTTCTCTCAATTTTTCACTTGCAGTCGATAAATAGCTTCCGCGCACAGTACGAAAATCAAATTTCTTCCCGGAAATCGACTCGATAATCTCCAAGGCAATATCACAATAACGCAGAATTACGCCGCCGGTAAATGGATCGCTGGCTGTCCGCGTCGGTCGGCGATCTTCCAATAAAGAAATCATTGCCGGTACAACGTCTTTTCCCATTTCTCTTAGAGTCACTGCCGAGTTATCCGCCTCTCGAAGAACATGTATTTTTTCACCAGTGAAAATTGACTGTTTGGAGATGTCACGCAGCTTGTAAATGTAATAATCGATTTTTTCCTGCGATGAAAGTTTCTGCACGTCTTTCGGCTCAACAAAGTTTTTATCCTCTTGTGCCATTTTTTCCAGCAGATGACCTAATTCGGTTGCGGTTTTACATTCGTCAGTTTTCGGATGCTTTGCGCCAATTGTCAAAAATATTTGCGCCAGTTTTGCCCTGTTTTCACCTGCGGCTATCGCTTCTCTCGCTTTGTCATACTCCTGCGAGGCCTGCCTGTCCACATCACAAAGACGCGGCTTTCTTTCTAACACTGAAACCTGAGCGAATTGATCGAGCCTGTACATCCATGAGCCGGCCTGAGCTGCCGAGAAGTCACCGGTTATTGTCACCTCGTGCATTATGCGAGAAATCCTTGAAGCAAAAATAATCTTACCGTTTGCAATGACAGCAAGATATTTCCCCATATTATTGTTAGTTAATGAAGACAAGAGATGGTCGCCGTACTCATCTAACCTCGAGGAGACGGAATAATACCTGTTGGTAAAATTATCTTCTCTATTTCTGTTTGCACGATTCATGTACCAACTGCCGTCATCGAGCATAATTTCAGATTTCCTGTTTGAAGCCAGCACATACATTTTGCCCTGATATTTTTGTTTGATAAATAAATTGCTTTCCACGCTCTCATCAAGTTCAAGCCAGATATAATCGTTATTATGCACTGTAGCATTCGGACCGTTTTGTTCGAGTACCTGAATGAATTGCTGCACCTCCTGCGGCGTAAAGCCAATCGGATAGCCGCTGGAACCGGGCGCTTCTGGAATTATCCTAAATTCCAGTTTGTTGGCATTTGCCTCAACTTCGGAAGGCTGAGCCTTGATACCAGTGATATTGACGTTTGTTTTCGCGCTAATTTGCCCCATCCAAACTCTTTTGTCGAACTGGGCACGCTGATCTTTGGTGAATCGAATGCCCGGGGAATGAAACCTGAAACTACACTCGTATTTGCCTTGCGATATTTCCGGATAAGCATCTAATGTCACTGTGCGAGTCATCGACTGGCCGCTCTCGATAAGACTGAACCATGACTTATCAATTTTATCCGAGGGGTCCGGGGTCTTTACGATTTTATCGTTATCTCCGGCGATATAGCGCCCACCTCCCTCGGGCAGCAGCGAAGGGCAATTATTGAAATAATGGAACAGACCTGCGCCCATTTTATTCGGATCAAAAACGTAAAGGTCATTCTGGTCATTATTTTTCAAGGTATAGGTATATGAAAGCGATGAGCCGGTATCTGTTTTCCGTATATCAACCTTATCCAAGGTGATTTCCAGCCCGGCATGATATTGCCCTTTTTCTTTAAGCGCCTGTATTATATGCGGATCGATTCGCACATCTTGAGTTTGAGTATCCTCTTCGGAAGACGAAAGTCCTGGACTCAACTGAATATTTATAATGTCACCAGGCATCGTGAAATCAGGCACATAAATCAGCGGCGTATTCCATTCCGGCATAAAAGATGATACTGATGTCCATAGCAAACCTGAATAGCATTTCTGACCATTAGCTGTAATAACAAAGGGATTTCCGCGCAGTGACACTGTTTTGAAAGGAAGTTCAGGTCTTTCTTTTTTCAAATAGATACAATGACTTGAAAAATCGTACATTTCAATATCTTCTGAGGCTATCCATGGTTTATCTCTAAGAACCGACTCTGAGAGCGGTTGTGCCGATGCACCATCTAATAAATAAATATTCACACCTGTTTGGCCAGCTCCTGAAGCATTCGCATCGGAATTTTCTTCTTTCGGTAAAATCTCAAACTCGATTTGATTACTTAATACTCGTGTACTTCGCTTGTCATTAGGATCCTTACGAAATACAGTAAGTGACAATCGGACTTCATGCGTACCTTCGGTAAATTTCAAAGGATCACGATTATTATTCCATTCCCAACGCTCTGTCGGAACAAACTCTATACCATTCTTCTGTTCGCCCGAGTCTAATGACATCACAGGTACTATTCCTGAATACCAGGCTCCAATTTTATACCATATACCATCCAGTTCTAACTCCCACCATTCAGGCGCCAGGACCAATCTCAAATCTTCTGGCCCATTATTTCGCACGTCCACAAGAAATTTCGGAACTTCTCCCTCGTGCCATTGCTCATCCATTCTCCCTCGAATCTGTATTTCTTCGATTGTCTGTCCCCATGGTACTTCATTATCATCGGGAACTTTATCAAGAGTGACTTCGATTGGATTGCTAATCAAACGAACCGGAGAGTCGACAATATTTACTCTTTTTGAAGGAGGACATGTTATTGCTGTGCGAATTTTATGTTTGCCGGATTCCAAAATAAGCTCTTTGCCGTATAGAACTTCTATAATCCCTCCGGAACCGGAATATTGTCTCATGGCATATTCTATTTCTTTTTCTTGCGGGATTTGTTTCCAGTTACCCGCAATTTCAACTTTCAAATCATCATAAAAATTTCCCTGATTAAAATCGCGTAAGACAGTACCTGCTCCAAAATCAATTCCATCCGGTCCTTGTTCATACTTAACATATTCATACCATTTGCCATCAACTTCTATTTGCCATCTAAGTCCGTTTTCAGGCAAATGAAGATAGCGTTGTCCATTATTTTTCGCTTCCAGATGCAGCCGCACAACAGCATGAGGCCAGTCGGAGCGTCCCCAAATCTGGTTTGCATCAACAAGACGAATCTGAGAGCCTTCAACAACATCACCCCATTTTGCTTTTTCTTCATTCTGCTTGATGGAGTTTTCTGCTGTTTCTATTCTAAGGACTTTTACTATTTGTTCTTTGTAATCCGGCCAAAGAGATTCTGCATTTAAGGAATTGATATAAACGTTTCCCCACCTTGAATGTCCCAAGAATTCGGCTTCGTTGTCAATTGCTTCCAGATAAGATTGTGATGTATTAATAAGTAAAATTACTCCAGCGAAACCTTCGGTTGTTTCTTTATCATAATCACCTATCATGGCTATTGAAATTCCGTTATTGTCCTCTATATTGAAATCATCCAAATCACGTATTCTTGTTTTGGTTATTTCCCAATCTTCAGGAGCAATATCAATAAGCTTTTGAAATATTAAATCATCATCAGAAATCTGTCCGGGATTGACTTCCACTTTTACAATATTTGATTTTACAACTGTGGAATCGTAGCCAGTGAATTGAAAAGTATAAGTTCCCGGTTTTGTTATATGATACTGGCTTGTAACATCATATTTTTCCTTGAGTATGATTGTTTGGTTTGGATTAAGAGTTTTAGAAACCGTTGTAGTTTGAGTAGAGCCGGACATATATTCGACATGTTTTCCATTAGGATCAATAATAGTTAAAGGGTCATTAAGCAAATAAAAATCTGCTGTCCAATATTCAATCGGTGAATCACTTATATTAGTCAATTCCAGCCGAAACTCCATAGGCTTGCCAACGACAAAACTCTCGCTCAATGGAACCAGCTTTAATTCCAAGCCTTCCTTTAAGATTCTGTCTCTTTCGAGTGCCTGTATTCGTTCATTGTTTAATCTATTCGTCTCTTGTTCAATCCATGCATTTAATGTTAATGTTTTAAAATCAATCTCCCAGCCTGAATCAGTATTATTAAGTTTCCACTCCCAACTAATCTGTGGTTTAATATCAGGTTCAGACAATTGCACGCAACAAAAATATGCTAATCTACGATTTCCAGGTCCTGTACTTCCACCGAAAGTCAAAACTTCAGATAAAGCTTTTATTTTTTCGATAGGAACAACATCATTAAAGAAATCCTCTAAAGGTTGGTATTTCTTAGCAAATGATTGAACTTTTTGAGAACACAAACTTATTGCCTTTTCAAAATCAGAATCCTTCAAAGCCTGTTGAAATTTTCCCATCAATGCTTCAGCTTCCTTATTTGCCCCATTTGCCTCATGAGATTTTATTGTCAGCTTCGGTTTTACTGATTGACCAGAAGCAGAAGTATTTGTCTTCGTTTCAGAAGCAACTTCGCGAAATACAACTCTTGGTAGATAAGGATCTACTTCTGTTACCCGGTATGTTTTGGAATCGATAGTGAAAGGTTCGTATAGTGAAAACTGCTCGCCGCCTCTTGTTGAAGAGTCGATTTTTCCATCGCCATCAATATCAATCCCCAAAACAGCATCTCTCTTGTCTGTGCCGTCACCTTTCAGGCGAAATTCCATCTGCTGGTCGAGGTTAACTATTTCGAAGATTCTGCTGCTTGCGCCTCTGGGTAATCTGCCTGAAATATACGCACAGAACCAGTAATAACCAATCGGGCTATTATGTTCTCTCCGCTGCAATTCTATATAAACGGGACACTGAAATTTTTTGCCTGAATACTCCAGCGGCAGAGTTATCACTTTTTCAAATTTTGTTTCTTCAGAAGTCCATGATTCGGAAATAATTTGCCGGCCGCTATTGCCATTCGATATTGTAAGGGTATTATCATCAACAATTACAGGCCACGTTTCCTGCCCGGTTGAAATAAAATCAACATAATAACCCGGCCTGTCTTGAATTTGCAGAAAAGACAATGCAAAAGCAACACTCTGCTCGCTATGAAAACTACCGTCACTGATATTTGGTTCAGTAAAATTAAGTTTCACATCATAACCAATTATCGGTGTTCCCTGCAAAACAGATGTCTGATTAGATATAGGTTCTTTATTGTTACTTGTAAATTGGTTATCCATAAACGGAACATCAGACAGATTTTTCGGGAGTGTCTCCTTTGCCGCTCTCAAGGCTCTTTCAAGTTCGGCTCGTTTTTTTATTTCTGAATCGGCAGACGATCCAATTTCTATCTGATGGTGAGCTGGTTTTTCGCCGGTAAGTTCGACGTCAAGTTCCTGATCCGGATAATCACTATTAGATATTCTTAAATGCCATTTTCCCGGCGGCAAGCCTTCGAATTTATATATTCCGTCCGATTTTTCTTCTTTGGAATAGAACACCGTATTATAAAGATATCCGCTTCCGGGGGGCATTTTTATATCAAAATACATGTTAATAGAATCGACAGGAACGCCTGCTTTATCTTTTACCTCAAGCTCAAGCGAGCAGACGGATTTTGATAAATCCAGAACAATATCAGATAAATTCTGTCCTTCTTTATTTTCAATTATTAAAGCACCGCACAATCCTCCGTATTCCTGACGTGATGTTCGTCCCTGCGGTACCTGGTTGAGCCTTGTATAAGATAAAAGCATTGGGTCGGCTGCAATCCCATTTACATCAAATTTTCCCTGTGAATCTGTCGTGATGGTTAGTTCCGGTCCCGTTGAAGAGTATTGATAATTAGCCCACAACTTAAATTTAGTGTTTAATAAGGGCTTTCCATCGGAGCCGTAAACTGTCCCGCTGATTCTGCCGGGATGCTGCATTGTAATTACATTATCTTTATCTGTATAGCGGTCATTGTAGCGAAATCTTCCATCGTCAAGAGGATGAACCATAATTCTTTCTCTCGTTAGAAAACCATCTGCAGTTACATTTAATTCGTACCATTGTTCTTTTGAATCGAGTACTACAGAGAATTGCCCGTTCATGTCCGTAGTAATCTGCGACACTTCAACTCTGCGCTGGTTTTTATAACCTCTTTCATCCTGATAATCTTCCATTTTCGTGAAAATTAATTTTGCATTCACAATCGGATTCCCGGATGTATCGACTACTTTACCGGCAAAGGCCAACTCGATTGGTTCAACGTTCTGATTCTCATCATACCAGTTCAGAGCCTGAGATATAAGAGTTTGAAAAGCAGCAAATGTTCTCGGCTCAATATTTGCTCCCCGCCCGGGTTCTTCAATTCCAATATTACCGATATTTACATCATACCATAGATTCAAATTCCATATTATATTAATCACATTCCAAACAGGTTGAGCATTTCTTTGTTTCCATTGTCTCGCTGTGGTTTCATCATGTACTTGTCTCAGATAATTAATAAAAAGTTCGGTTGCTTCTTTTTTATCGTACTTTTGCGTAATTTTAGTTTTGACAGAATTCCACGTTCCCGCATCCAGTCTTCCCAATTCAGGAGTAAATATTTCAGCCAAACGCTCTGTAGCTTTTTTGTCCAGATTATCATCTTTAGGAAAACCATGTATGAGAAATAATTTGAGTTTATTTTCTTCGGATAGATCATCAATATTTCTATCTTTGCTTGATATATGATAATACCATGCTTCAAATGCACGCCACCATATCCAGGGGTTCTCGTCCTGAGCCAGTTCCCAGAGAACGTCAGTAATTTCCTGGATTTTTGTCATCTTCAGAAGATTAAAAATATCTTGTAACACTGCTTTATCGTTTGTACTAAGAATAAGCTGTTTTAGTTTATCAGCTTGTTCGGTTGTATATTTATCGAGCCTGTAATTAAGCATAACATTTGTTATTTCATGGTTATCCTGTCGCCATATTCGTTCCTTTTCAGGAGAAAGATGTTCGGGTGGTTCTTTACTTAGCCTTTCGATAGCCATATCAAAAAACTCAGGCCATTTCCCCATCAAGCCAAGTTCCAGTCCGAAATTCTCAACGTCACTCGAACTCGCCCACTGAGCTGCGACCTTTCGGATTATTATCTGTGTTTCCTTGTTTAGTTCGGGAATTCGAACTTTCGGATTATTTCTCATTGCGTCTTGATCCTGAGCAGGCGAACCAGAATTATATTGATTAAATCTGATCGCCTGAACAGCCTGCCGGATATGCGACTGGCTTTGAATAATATCAATAACTTTAATCGCTTCCTGCGGATTCTTAAAATCATATCGTCTCAATTCTTCACTGGTTAATCCAGCCAAATTGAGTCTTTGTGCCATTATATCAAGATATTCAGCATGTGTACGAGGTGGAGTATTATATTGAACTTTCACATTCTTAAAAGTAATCCTGTAAGATTGTTCACCAAAAGTAACAGCTGCGATTTTATCAAGAGAAACGGGTATATCTGAGTAAATAAAACCAACGGAACCAGACCTGGGATTGTCCATAAAGTATCTCTTACCATTCAGGTCATATATTATAATGTCTGGTATTTTGCTGAAATAAATAAATTGATTTGATTGAAAATTTATCTCTAAACCATTGTTGATTGTATTGTCGGATTCCTTAAATGTCACATAATAGGGACTATTTCCATCAGCAGTTATTGTCCTATCCAAAGTAAATGGGCCGGAAAACGTGCTGAGCGCTTCTTTACGCGGGCCGTAGTAATAATTCAATGTAATATCTATATAATCTATAACGTGATTAACAGAGAAGAAAGGAACCAAATATTTGCGATAAGAACGTTCGAACGATACAGAATAAGTCAGGGTAGGTGGATCGCTTATTGTGTTATAAATTTCTCTAAAGCTATCACCAAGGCTTAGATAATTGTCGGTAATATATATTCCATGAGCGGCAAAAAGCAATTGATTCTGATCTTTAGGAAGCTCGAAAATGAAATCTCTGCACTGACTCTCAGGATTCCAGGAGTCTTGATATGCGACAGCAAATTCTGGCAATTTACCAATTTTTCTGCCATTTGGGTCGTAAAGCATATCGCCGCTGTCCGGCCGGATGGCGACCAGCTTTATATCGAGCGGACCGTTGTTTATTACAGACATTTTCGGCTTAGCCATTTTTGTCATAGGCAGCAGAATCGAGGCTAATATAATTATGATTAACAATCCGAGCAAGCCGAGCTTTGCGGTTTTTGGGATTGGGTGATTGAGCATGTGTTTGATTCTGCCGGATAGAGCGTCTTCGGATTCGACAACACCTATCAGCCGGAGGCTTAAAGCGGGACGCTTAAAGGCAAGTTTCGCGACGCTCACAAGAGTTTCGGGATATTCGGCTGCGTTTTTACCCATTGTGACAAGTACCATCTCATCTACCGCCTGCTCGCGCGTTCTTCGGATAATAGAATTGGCGAGCCAGAACAGCGGATTGTAAAAATAGATAACCTGCAAAAGCGTCTGGAGCAGGTTCACCCACAAGTCAAGCCGCCTGATATGTGCAAGCTCATGAAAGAAAATCGCCTTCAACTGTTCCTGGCTGAGCGAGGAGATGAGGTTTTGCGGCAGTAAAATTACTGGCCGCAGCAAGCCGCAGACAACAGGGCTTGTGGCATCAGGTGAGATTTTCAGAGGGATTTGCTTTTTGAAACTTAAACATTTACAACAATACTGCAGAGTGGTACTTGCCGGACCAAATTGCAGTGTCGAATAATTGGTGGGGTAGAACCCCACCCTACCAGTTTTCGGTAATATAGAATTATTGTTCGAGAAATCTATATCCGCCGCATTTTTTACAAGCTCCCTTATAAAAATCGTTCTTTTCAATACTATTAGAGCCAATATTGCGGCGATTGCAATCCACATTAAAAACACTTCCGCCTGCCAGGATATTTTTGTCGCCGCCGCTTGAGTTATAACAGTATCTTTCTCAATCGTCTCCGAAGCAGCCGGGATGGGATTTGCAGCGGCCGGATTGCTGATTGTTCCAGACTCATGATTTATTGATAATGCTCTTGAATTTTCCCCCATTGGCTCTCTTGACCTGAAATCGGGCATAGCAGGTGTATGTTCATGTATATTTTCGGACTTATACATTGTTTGCCCTGTATCCTCTATATTGTCCTGCTGCGTAAATTCGATTTTCTCCCCGAACCACGAGCCAAGGCTAAGGGGCGAATACAGCGAAGAGGGAAGCATGAGCTTTATCAGTACAAGCATCCAAATCCAATATCGAAAGACCGCCCGGACTCTTTTTCGCAGCAGGAAATCCGCCGCTAATAGTATTAAAATCAGCAGACTTGATTGAATCAGCATTGGTAATGCGAATTCAACGAATTTCAGCCCCGCCCCATTTATTGCTTCTAATATCGTATTCATAAAAAGTCTCCGCTTAAATAGACGTTATTTATGACGTTTCGTTACAAAAAATCTATTTTTCCCCGGCATTTTCTTCCGAAAATCTTTTTTTCCTGATTAAATCTTCAAGCTCATTGAGCTGCTCATGCGACAGGCTTGTATTATCCAGCAAAAACTGCATCATAGGTGTAAAAGCGCCGTCGAAGGCACGCTTGACAGTCCGTATAATTTCGCTGTTTTGTGCCTGTTTTTTCGTTACAACTGAGCGATACAGTATCAAATTACGGATTTTTTCGGTTTTGAGCAGTCCTTTTGTAACCATGCGATCCATCAGGGTTTTGACGGTGCTGTACGTCCAGTTCCTGCTTTTTTCGAGCAATTCCTGTACATCGGGAGCCGCACAAGGCTCATTTTCCCAGATAACCTGGATAATTGCCCATTCCGCCTCGGTCAGCTCGTAGTTATTTTTTGAAATCATAATTTTCTCCATTCGTGTCGCAGGCATCATGCCTGCGTTTAAACTAAAAAAGACGAGGGCAAGATGCCCTCGACACATTTTTACTCTTTAACTTTGCCAAGAATACTCTACAAATGTAAAGAGTGCAAGTAAAATATTTGTAAATTCTCAAATTTTTATTTTTATATATTGACAAAAAAAGCAAGCTGTGGTATAATACATAATAGCTAAGACAGGTTCTGTAAAATTTATATATATTTTAATAAATTTATAAGCTTTAGTTATCATAATATTTTAGTTCAGTTTTTATATCATATCCCAACCTGTGAAGCCAAAGTAGGGTTCTCAAGTAATTAAACAAAAATTTCAATCGAGGGTCGCTTTGCGCAGAAACTATGTGCTGATATGAGAAAACACACAAACCGGCGGATTAAAAAACTTTCATAATACCATTTATAATTATATTCACTTTCAATTCATCTGATAAGAAACCGCCGCTCTGAATCTCCGACACCTTTCTGCATGGATAAAGGCATTTATTGTCCTGCACTTCGTTTGCGCGCTCCATCCCGGTTGAAAGTTCTGCTTTGACTCGATTAAACCGACTGTTTTTGAGCGAAAGAACATTAACGTGGAGATTCGCAAAAAAACGGTGTTTGTCGTTATACGTATTTGTAAGCAGGAAATGGCTCAGGTCATGATTATCAGTTGTTATTTTTATTGAAGTAAAAATGTGCTCGAAAACGGTCGGTGCGAATCTCCTTAAAAATTAAAGGAGAACGAATATGGAACGCAAAGGTTTCACACTGGTCGAGCTGCTGGTCGTTATAGCGATCATAGCTCTGTTGATGGGTATTTTAATGCCCGCGCTTTCGAGGGTAAGGCAAATAGCCTTTCGCTTGATATGCGGAACAAATCTTTCAGGTATAGGCAAAGCAATGATGGTTTATGCCAACGACTATGATGATGAGTTTCCCCGCGCTGGAAGCAGTACCAGCACCTGGGGCAATGGAGTGGTAAAATGGGATGCCGCAAACCGTCAGACGGCTTATGGATTGAAAGCAGACGGCACAGGCGGCGCAGTAACAGTAACATCCTCTTTATATCTGCTGATAAAATACGCTGAAGTAACGCCCAAGTCTTTTATCTGTAAAGGGGATTCCAGCGTAAAGGAGTTCGAGCCTGGCAACAATCTGGATGTGTCTCAACTCTGGGATTTCGGCACAAAAGGCACGGACCACTGCTCCTATTCCTATCACATGCCTTACAGCACATTTGCATTAACAACATCGAGCGACCCGGGCATGGCCGTAGCGGCGGACCCGAATCCCTGGATAGAAACAAATCGAGACTGGAACGCGTTTAATCCCACTGGAAGCAGAGAAGCAAAGAGAATCGGCAACGCAATTACACATCAGGAAGACGGACAAAACGTTTTGTTCATCGACTCTCACGTGGAATTTGAGGACTTCTCTTTTTGCGGCGTCAATGAAGACAATATTTACACCGGGCAGGCAGCAAATACAGATTTGCGAAAAGGCGTAAAGCCTTCGATGAACAGCAAACCATTGACCAGATCGGATTCGCTGCTTATTGATGACAGACTGGGCGCAAAAGGCAGGCCGTGCTTCCTCGGCGATACAGACGTCTGGGTCGATGGCAGGCTTATTAAAATCTCGGAAGCTGCGGAAGGCCAGACTGTCGGAAAGCCCGGCTATGCTGTGAATGCGCTGTGCTCGAAAAAAATTGAGAAAGTCGAAGAACACGAAGGTTCGTTCGAGTGCAGGGATATTTATCTCGAAAACGGAAACCAAATCAGTGTAGTTGCGGCGCATCGCTTCATGCTCGAGAACGGTCTTTGGGTATCTGCACAGCATTTAAGCAGCGGCATGAAACTGATGACGCTTAACGGGGCGGTACGTATTACAAAGGCAGTTAAAAGGGAAATGCCGTTCGAGGGCAAGGTTTATAATCTTAAGGTTAAGGACAGCGAGCAATATCTCGTAGGCGCTGACGGAATAGTCGTGCGTGACTGGTAATCCATAGTTTTATAAACAGTGAAGATTTAGTACCCAACCGCAGGAAGAAAAGCCTGCATTAATTCCAGGGCGGCCTTGTGTGGCGGAGCACAAGGTCGCCTGTATATTTACAGCAAATAATCAGGCATTAAAATTGTTTTAAAGAACCATTTGTGTTAGAATGGGCACGTTTAATATTTCGTTTTCAACTCCAATAAAATAATCTTAGGAGCATAAAAATTGGGTAAGACACTTGTTTATAAAATACTTGAAAAACATTTGGTCGAAGGGTCCCTCGCCGCAGGTGAACGAATCGGAATCCGCATCGACCAGACTCTAACTCAGGATGCCACAGGCACAACGGCGTACCTGCTCTATGAATCTATGGGAATTGGAACAGTTAAAACCGATTTATCCGTAAGCTATATCGACCATAATATGGCAGGTTTCGGTCCGGAAAATCATAATGACCACCTGTACCTGCAAACTGCCGCAGCAAAAAGCGGCGCATATCACTCGCGCCCCGGCAACGGTATATGTCACCAGGTTCACCTCGAAAGGTTCGGCAAACCCGGAGCTACTTTGCTTGGCAGTGATTCGCATACTCCCACCAACGGCGGAATCGGAATGCTCGCTATCGGTGCGGGCGGTCTCGATGTCGCAGTCGCAATGGCGGGCGGACCTTTCTATTTGACCTGCCCGAAAGTGCTCGGAGTAAAACTTACAGGCAAACTCAGGGATTGGGTCGCCGCCAAAGACGTAATTCTGAAACTGCTCAGTATATTAACTACGAAAGGCAATGTAGGCTGGGTCGCGGAATATTTCGGCAAAGGAGCCGAGAATCTCACTGTGCCCCAGCGCGCGACGATAACTAATATGGGAGCTGAATTAGGCGTTACGACAAGCATTTTTCCGAGCGATGAGCAGACGTGTAAATTTCTCACTGCGCAAAAAAGAGAAAGCGATTATCAAAATCTTTCAGCAGACCCGGATGCTGAATATGACCGCACAATCGAAATTAATCTGTCGAAGCTTGAGCCAATGGCGGCTTGCCCGTCTTCACCTGACAATATCAAAACCGTCAGGGAAACAGCAGGTCTGAAGGTATCACAGGTTGTCATAGGAAGCTGCACAAATTCGAGCTTTGCCGACTTGATGATGGTCGCAAAAGTCCTTAAAGGACGAAACATAAACAACATGGTCGAGCTTGCGATTGCGCCCGGCAGCAAGGAGGTATTGAATATGCTTGCTGAAAACGGGGCAATGGCAGATATGATTTCAGCAGGCGCCAGGATTCTCGAATCAGGGTGCGGGCCGTGCATAGGACAGGGACTTTCCCCTGCCGACGGCACAGTCAGTCTGCGAACGTTCAACAGGAACTTTGCAGGCAGAACAGGCACAAAAGGCGACCAGGCATATTTAGTAAGTCCTGAAACTGCTATTGCCTCGGCAATTACAGGACAAATTACCGACCCGCGCGATTTGAAGGAAATTTCCGGAATAGCATATCCCAAAATAAAGATGCCGAAAGAATTTATTATAAACGATAATATGATTGAAAAGCCTTTGCCGTCTGAGCAGGCAGCAAAAATACAGGTTCTGCGGAGTCCGACAATTGTTGTTCCGGAAATGCCGAAGCCTTTACCGGACAAACTGGCTGGAAAAGTCCTTCTCAAGTGCGGCGATAAAATTACAACCGACCATATCATGCCTGCGGGGACATTTTTGAAACTGCGTTCAAATGTCCCTGAATATTCGAAAGTTGTTTTCAATTGCTTCAACGAGAAAGATAAGCCCACGTTTGCGCAGAGAGCGCTCGAGCTGAAAGCAAAATCCATAGCGGGAATGATCATCGCAGGCGAAAGCTATGGGCAGGGTTCGTCAAGAGAGCACGCCGCACTTTGCCCGATGTATCTCGGCATCCGCGCGGTAATTGCCAAAAGCATAGAGCGCATTCATAAAGCGAACCTGATTAATTTCTGCATTGTGCCGATTGAATTTGCTAATCCGGCTGATTATGACAGAATCAATCCAGATGACGAGCTCCAGATAGACAACCTGCTCGAAACTATAAAGAGCAGCAAGACAATAATAATCAGGAAGCAAGACGGCTCATTTGAATTTACAGGCAAACTCGACCTTTCACATCGCGACAGAGAAATTTTACTTTCTGCGGGACTTCTTAATTATGTGTCCAAACAAACAACGAAAAAATAACAATGTCATTTCAATCTTCGGCACAAGCAAAGCCAGAGAAGGCGGTGATGTTTTTCAAATCGCTGAAGAAACAGGCAGACTTTTGGCACAGGAAGGCTTTACCATCGCCAACGGCGGCTATGGCGGTACAATGACAGCCGCCGCAAAAGGAGCGTCACAGGCAGGCGGCCAAATCATCGGTGTTACATGTTCGGCATTCAAAAAAAGAAAGCCAAATGAGTATATCACACGCGAGATTTTAACAAATTCGCTCGACGAGAGGCTCGATACGCTGATAGAATTGGGTCAGGCTTATATTGTTCTGCCCGGGGGGACCGGAACTTTGCTCGAACTGGCAAAAGTCTGGGAATTGCAAAACAAAGGCTTTATTAAAAAGCAAAAACCGATTATACTAATTGGAAATTTCTGGAATCCGCTGGTCGAGCTTCTTGCGATTGACGATCCGGAAAGCGTTTGTCACGTGACAATCGCCGAAGAACCGAAACAGGCTGTAAAATTATTAACATGAATAAAAAAATTATCATATTGCTCTTCCTGACTTTATGCTGTGCTGCATTCTCGAATGCTCAAGTCCCAAAGCAGGTTCTATTGCGTGATGGTCTTGTTCTGCGGGGCACAGTGGGTAAATTGATAATCACCGATAATAATGATACATGGTTTTTTGAATTAAACATGCCTGTAAGTGATAACGGTTTTAGTATTGCTGCCGGCGCTAAGCTGGAACTTCTGCCATCTTCGTCGCTGGAAATGATGATTGCGGATGTGAAGACGCACATTCCTGCAACGTACCAGTTATGGAATGCCAAAGTTACGAAATATAAAGGCAGGAATTATTTATTCCCATCGGTGTTTATCCGTGTCCATCCGCTTACAGAAAATCAAAGTTCGTCGCAAAAAGATACCGGCACATCCGCGGGCGGCACTTCCGCCGGAGAAGGAAATAGTCAAAATTCCGATTCTATCGATTCCAACGATATTGTATCATTACCGCCGGAGATTATAGAAAAGCTGAACGCCGCAAGGCTTGAATTTACCAAATCGGGACAGCGAATACCCGATACTAACTTTATTACCATAGATAACATCCAGCAGGAGCTTGAAAAAGCAGTACGATTGAATCATGATACAGTCCTGCTTGATAAAAATGCTGTCCTGGTTCGGCATGACAGTGAAGGATATAAATTTACCCTTGATTCCATAGGCCGAAATATTGATTCGACTTCGCTTCTCCTTTTGCCCTGTGAAGTCCTTGAGCGTACAGAGGCCAGTCAGGCGGACAGCGCTGAACCGCTGCGTTATAAAATATCCGGTGTAGTGACACAATATAAAGGCAGTAACTACATGCTGCTGTATAAAGCGTCACAAATTTACGGCCACGGCAATTTCGGAAAATAAAGGAGCCATAAATGCCCCACGAGCTTGACCATATTCTTATATCATATGACCAGCCGAACTTTCTCGAGAAATTGGTGAACGTATTTCTTACAAAAGGCGGAATGTCGCATTTCGGCTTTGGTCCGAAACATGTCGAAAACAGGCGAAAAGTCGAAGCCATATTAAGCAATGTAGTCGAAAGAAAAGACGAAGCAATTGCTGAATACACCGAGAAATTTGACAGTGTGAACTTAACTCCTGAACAGTTTCTTGTCCATGAGGATGAATTAAAAAAAGCACACGAAAAAACTGACCCGGAACTTCTCAGCTCGATTCGCAAAGCCATAGCAAATGTAAAAAAATATCAGAAAGATATTTTTATCGGGAATGATAAAAATTTCCCCAATGGAACCGGCATCAAATACACGCCGATAAAAAGAGTCGGCGTGTGCATTCCCGGGGCTTCTGCGCCGCTTCCTTCGACAGTGATAATGACTGCTGTTCCGGCAATGGTCGCAGGCGTAGAGGAAATAGTCGTAGTTTCGCCGCCGCGATATGAAGGTGACATTCATTATGTGACCCTGGCGGTCTGCCAGGAACTTTCCACGGATAAGGACTACCCGAACTGCAAGTTTGAAGTATATCGAATCGGAGGCGCACAGGCGGTAGCGGCGCTGAGCTTCGAGACTCCAACCATAAAACGCGTTGACAAGATTGTAGGACCCGGCAATCAATGGGTGCAAACTGCAAAACAGCTTGTGTACGGTGATGCAGCAATTGATTCGATAGCCGGACCGAGCGAAGTTTTGATTATCGCTGACGAGCAGGCAAATCCCGCCTGGTTAGCCGCTGATATGTTAAGTCAGGCAGAACATAATCCCGGCGGCGCATATCTGTTCACAACGTCCCGAAAAACCGCAGAAAGCGTTTTATGTGAACTTAAAAAGCAGGTAATGCAATTAAAACGCAGTAAAGAAACCCTGTCATGCCTGAAAAAAACAAGCAGCATAATTATTTTCGAAGATATGGAAGAGCTGGTATCCAGAGCAAATGAATTTGCAGCCGAGCATTTGCAGATACAATGCGGCGACAAAAGCAGGCAAATCGCCGAACAGATAAAAAATGCCGGAGCTATTTTTATCGGTGATTATTCTCCTGTCGCAGTCGGAGATTACTGGGCCGGACCCAGTCATACACTGCCAACAGGTATAAGTGCGGCGTTCTTCAGCGCTTTAAGCTCAAATGATTTTATTAAATCGACAAGCATAATCGAATATAACAAGAAAATGCTGTCCCAGAGTGCAAAAGATATAATCCGCCTGGCTGAAACAGAAGGACTCGACGCCCATGCAAGAAGCATCAGAATCAGGCAGGAAAGTTAATTATCATTTATGCCGCGGCTGATTATAAAAGATACCCAAAAAAGAATTCATGCAGCTTTTCTTTTCCCGAACTTCTAAGAAATTAAGACGGGTGGCATCTTCAAGCTCAGCATGGAGATGGTTCGGTATGAGTTCACCATCCCCATCCTGATAAAAAATCAGGATGAGGATGCCACCCTTTATTTTAGGAAACTAAGTTTCTTTTGCATATATCCTGAGAATCAGGTGAGGTGCTCACAACTGTTCATAGAAAATAAGTTCTATTGAGAACAATTGCATCAAATCTTCTTTATAGACCGATAACATTAAGTCTCTAAAGCAGTTACAAAAAACAAATTTTTTCTTCGTTTTATACGGGAAAATATGGATTTTATACCTGAAAACGGGAACTTTTCGCCTTTTCAATTGTCTGATTATATAGCTGATTTTCAAAATATATTACTTTGATGTAAGAAATTGACAATTAATTAGAGGTGATCGTGATGATGAAAGTACTATTTTCAGGCAAAAGGTATATAATAACGATTATATTTGCATTATTTCTAATGAACATCTCAGGCGGCCTACATGCGGCACAGCAGGATACTTTTAAATACGAGTTCTTCGCTTTCAATAACATATCCGCTGAACTTGGCAGGAAATATCTGGCTGATGCACAGGTAGGCGAAGTTTCGCGTTTGCCCGATTCGCCCACTGTTCTGGTAACCTCAACAACCCCCGGAAATATGCAAAAAGCAAAGATTATAAAGGACCTTATCGATAGTAAGGAAGAATACGCTGTACGAATCATCCCATCGACAGCAAAACAGCTTCCATCCGGCAATCAGATAATGGACAGTATCGGAACAATAGCTATCGGGAGCTTCTCGAATCCTCCCGCTGCGGAAGGCCATGCAAGGACAATCGTGGATATCTGCAATGATAATGTTATTATTATCGCGCCCTCAAGAATGATAGATAGAGTTATTAATACTATAAATAAACTGCAAAATACAAATACACAGGATATTTTCGGACGAAGCCAGTTTGTAAAATCAAATCAAACAAAATCTGACTCTGAGATCAAGAATCAAGAATTGAATATCACCCCGTCTTTACTTGCCGAAAATGTATCGAAAAACAATCAGTATAAAGAGATTCTGAATCAGAGAATTACAGAGTCATCTCCTGTTATAACAAATACTTCTTCGCAAACAGAGCCTGTGAAATCGAATCTTTTGGCGGCAAACCAGTTGATTGATTCCCTGGGTATTCCGAATCCGGAGCAGGAAATTACATTAACATTAAGCGACCAGCTTACCCTGATTGAATTTATTGGTTTGGTAGGACCTACCCTGAAAATGGATTTTATGTATAATGCATCTGACTTTGCAGGTAAAGATGTAACAATTAACCCCAATGGTGTACTTAAAGGACGTATTAAAATTAAAGATTTATATAACTACCTTGATGCTGTGCTGCAATTCAAAGGATTTGTAATGACCCGCGTAGCAGGCAACCTTGTAACTATAGTACCGAAAGAAAGAGCGCATGAAATTAATCCAATGTTTATACAGGCTGACCAGGCACAAGTCGAAGCCGGTGATTTAGTCGTAATCGATACCTTCGAACTGAAATATATAAGCACCACGGCGGCGGAAGAACTTATCAGGAAAATGGGATTGTCCATTCAGATAACAGCGATACCGGAAAACAAAAAGCTTATGATAACAGAATACGCAACCCGCATGCCGCGTATCAGAGCGCTGCTTGACATTGTGGACAGGCCCGGCGAGCCGAAACAATTCAGGTACAGGCAGCTTCAATACACTTATGCACAAACGCTTGCTCCAAAGATACAATCACTGGCTGAGAAGCTGGGAACAATATCAATTACGATTACTACGTCTTCAACGCCGACACTTCCGGAACGCCCTGAAAAACGTCCAACCGAATCCGATGCCGCATTTACTGTCAGATTGCGTACGTATGATAATGAAGTAAGAAGAATATCTGCCGCTGCCGCTGGAGGAGCTCCAACTGCTCCGGCTCAATCCGGCGAATCGACAGCTCCGATTGTTTTTCTTGATTCCGATGCCAGAACAAATCGAATCCTTATGATAGGTCTTGCAAAGCAACTGGACGAAGTCGAAGATTTGGTTGATACACTTGATGTATCGCAGCGTGACCCTCGAAAACTCCATGTGTACAAAATAGAATATCTCGGTGCAGAAGAGGTAATAAACAAGCTTCAGGACCTTAACATAATCCCCAAAACACAGGATTCCGCAGATTCCTCTCGAACAAAAACTGCGCAGACATCGAGAATAACCGGCGATGCAGCTCCGCGGGAACCTGTAATAACACCATCAGCCCCGGGAACATCCAAAGGTTCCAGTGACACACTGGAATCTGTCGGAGAAGAGCCGCTCGTTGTTTTAGTAGAATCTATAAACTCACTTTTAGTTAATGCTACAGAAGAGCAGCATGCACTAATATCTTCTATTATTGCACTCGTGGACAAGGAAAGAGAAGAGATACCATTTAAAATTTACCAGCTTAAAAACACCGATCCTGAACATGTCATGAGTATTCTTGAACCCCTGATAACGGAAAAAGTACGAGGACCGGAAGATAAAATAGTATCGGAAATACCTAAACAGGATGAACTTATAACTATAGTTGCCGATCCGAACACATCTTCACTGATTGTCAACGCAAATCCGAGGAACCAGAACTGGATAGAGAGCCTGATTCGGGTATTAGACAAGCGAAGACCGCAGGTATTGATAGATGTGACACTGGTTCAAATTTCAAAGAACGATATTTTTAATTATGACCTCAACATGATTTCAAGTATTCCAGACCTGACTCATACATCCGGCTTAACCAGTGCGATTCTTCCCGGCATAAGTTCCGGGGCGTCGAATCTTGTCCAGCCTATGGCCAACAGCAGCAGAGGTCACTATATTGATTTTCAGTCGAACGGAGGACAGGGAACAGGCTTCTACGGCGACAAACATATTAATACACTGCTGACTCTAATGGAACAGAAAGACTACGGCAGAGTGATGGCAAAACCGAAAATCCTTGTCAATGACAACCAGAAAGGAACTATCAGCACGACAGACAAGACTTATGTGGTTAAACAAACCGGAACAGTTATAGAAGGTGTTTCCAGCACAGTTCAAACCCAGATAGATTATGAGGGATACGATGCCGGCATTACGCTTCAAATTACGCCTCATATTAGTGAAAGCGATTTGCTGCGTCTGGATATTGATTTGGAAAGGTCTGATTTTGGAACGATCACAGGAGATAAACCACCGGATACTACAGTGAGCAAAGTCGGAACAATTGTTACTGTGCCTGATGGAAGCACGATAATCCTTGGCGGAATGCTGAAAATGAATCAGAGCAGAGGCGGAACTCAAGTGCCTCTCCTGAGCCGGATTCCCCTGATTGGTACGCTTTTCAAATCCGTAAATAATAGCGATATACAGCGTAACCTTTATGTATTCGTGAAAGCTGAAATTATCAGGCCGCCGGATGAAGACAACGCCGGACAGGTAGAGCTGGAACGTATATCAAAAGCAAACAGAGAAGCTTTCGAAAAACATGAAAGCCAGTTCCAGAACTATCAGAGTTTTCCAGGAATTAAACCGACACCTATGGAGCCAGTTAACGTACTTGACGCACAATAACAATGAAAGAATTACTGATACAAGCTGCAAGAAGAACCGGCCTGGTTGACGCTGCTCAATTAAGCAAGTTCCTCGAAGACAATAACAGCAATGGGCGGATTGACGAAGTTTTACTCAACTGCCCGTTCTTTACCGAAGATATGGTGCTGAAATTATTCGCGGAAACTCTTGGCTGGGAATATTTACCCGAAATCCCCGCCAGGGATGTTCCTGTCGAATTCATCGAATCCGTACCGGCAACTTATGCCCAGCATCATTTTCTTATCGGGATAAAATCACACAGGCATGATGGTGACAATTCGGACGCGGCAGACAATGAAGAAGATTCGTCGGAGCTTACAGTGGTATTGTCGAAACCGCTCGATGCGAATGCTCTCGACAACGTCTCGAAAATGACGGGTCTTCCCGTGAAAGCCGCCATATCCACACGTGCGGCTATTACTTCCGTTATCGATGTCGCTTATGAGCAGAGATCGACTATTATCGAGGAAGTTGCCGAAGAGCTGGACTCACAAAACCTCGACCAGCTTGTCGATGAAGTTTCAACTTCGGATGATTTGCTCGACGTAGTGAACAGGCCGCCTGTTATCAGGCTGGTCAACGATATCCTGTTCCGTGCTTTGCAGCTCCGTGCCAGCGATATTCACGTACATCCATACGAATCAAAAATACAGATTCGCTATCGAATCGACGGCATTTTATACGATGCGCTGAGCCTGAACAGAAATGTTCTGCCTTTGATTATATCACGTATCAAAGTCATGGCAGGCATGGATATCGCCGAGCGAAGGCTCCCGCAGGACGGCAGATGCTCCGTCAGGCTCGGCCAGAGAGAAGTTGACCTGCGCATCAGCACTGTCCCGACCAGCTTCGGAGAGCGAAGTGTTCTGCGATTGCTGGATAAAAGCACGGGAATATTCACATTAGACGAATTAGGTCTCATGAAAGATGATCTCAGGAAATTCGATTCTCTGCTGAATCGCTCCCACGGCGTAATTTTCGTAACAGGTCCGACCGGAAGCGGAAAAAGTACAACTTTATATGCCTGTCTTAACAGGATAAACTCGGCAGAGAAAAACGTCATAACAATAGAAGACCCGATTGAATATCAGCTCGAAGGCATAAGCCAGATTCAGGTCGCATCCAAAAAAGGCATGACCTTCGCCACATCTCTTAGGCACGTTCTGCGTCAGGACCCCGACGTCATTATGGTCGGCGAGGTCCGCGACATAGAAACAGCCCGAATGGCCATTCAATCATCACTTACCGGCCATCTGGTCTTCAGCACACTGCATACAAACGACTCTGCCGGCGCCGTAAGCAGGCTTCTGGATTTGGGGGTTGAGCCGTACCTTGTAAGCTCTTCTCTTATCGCTATAATAGCTCAGAGGCTTGTACGTAAAGTCTGCCCGGA
The DNA here is from genome assembly GCA_016931715.1 of Sedimentisphaerales bacterium. Taxonomy (GTDB): domain Bacteria; phylum Planctomycetota; class Phycisphaerae; order Sedimentisphaerales; family Anaerobacaceae; genus JAFGPS01. The sequence goes on along the minus strand of JAFGEF010000038.1, from coordinate 39,074 downwards.
CTGTAAAGTGCCGGTAGAGCCTGCAATGCACGAGCTGAGAGAGCTTGGACTGGCTGACGAAGCGAACAAGGGAAAATTCTTTGTCGGGAAAGGCTGCGATAAATGCTTCCAGACAGGTTATCGCGGACGAACTGGAATTTATGAAATGATGATGATTACACAGGACGTACAGAATCTTATATATGCAAGAGAATCAGCAGGAACAATAAAAAGACATGCTCTGAATTCAGGATTGCAGACTTTGAGAATGGATGGAGCAAGAAAAGCGCTTGCAGGTATAACGACAATCGCTGAAGTCCTCAGAGTAACACAGGCCGATATTACATAATATGTGTTTTCCAAAAAGCAGCTTAACGGAAATTAGAGTTATAAAAAATGCCAAGATACCATTACACAGCGATAGCAGCAGACGGCAAAAAGGTCAAAGGCTCGATAACGGCTGAAAGCCCTTATGCGGCACGAAAACAGCTTAGGGTACGAAGTATTCACCCTTCATCAATCACAGAAACAGGCTCAGAGACAAAAATAAAATCAAACCTGCTTTCACATATAACAAAACGAAGTAAGAACCAGGTAATTGATTTTACCAAGCAGATGGCAACACTGCTCAATTCCGGCATCAAGCTGACTGACTCCCTTTCTGTTCTTTCGATGCAAATCAACGATGTAAAATTAAAAAATGCCATCGTTGATATTCGAGACCGTGTAGTTACAGGCGAATCGTTCACAGATGCGATAAAAGAATACGGCGATTATTTCGATGTAATATATGTAAGCATGGTGCGAGTCGGAGATATGACAGGCACGCTGGGACAGAGCCTTGCGGCAATCGCGAATTTCATGGAAAAGCGGCGCAAAGTCGAATCGAAAATCATTACTGCTATGATATATCCTGCAGTGCTTGTTTTTTTCTGTTTCTGCGTGGTTTTATTTTTAACCATATATGTAATACCCAAGATAGCAGATCAGATAGCACAGGCGGGACAGGAATTGCCATGGGTCACACAGCGACTGATGGATTTCAAGGATATCGTGACAAGCTGGAAGCTTATTATAGTCATAGCAGTCCTTGTTCTAATAGTTTCGGCTTTATGGCGTTTCCTTAAAACAGAACGCGGTTCATTCATGCGTGACAAATTTATCCTGTCTCTGCCGTTATTCGGCCCGCTTATCAAACAGCGAGTTGTCGCAAGGTTCGCTTCGACCCTGTCAACACTGCTCGGCTCGGGCTTGTCTATGGCGGAATCGCTTCGTGTCGTTGCAGAAGTTACAGGCAACAGCATAATGAAAAAAGCGATACACCAGTCGCGTGAGAGAATTCTCGCCGGCGCTGACATTGCCACTCCTTTGCGTGACAGCGGCGTCATCGACCCGGCAATCGCGCACATGGTTGCCGTAGGTGAAAAAAGCGGCGAACTCGAAAAAATGCTTAAAAATATCAGCGATAATCTCGAAGCATCGAGCGATGTCGTTATCGAAAGATTAAGCACGGCGGTCGAGCCTGTCATTATAATTATCATGGCTGCTATTGTCGGGATAATTGCTTATGCTACAATATCGCCAATACTGGAAGTTACATCACAACAATTTAATTGATTCTATCGGAGTAATAAAAATGACTGTAAAAAAAAGAAACAGAAAAAACGGATTTGGTTTTACAATGATTGAAGTTATGGCGGTGCTGGTTATCCTCGGCCTGCTTGGAACGCTGGTTGTTACAAAAGTCGCTTCGAATGTCGAAAGAGCACGGGAAACGATTACAAAATCGAACCTGAAAATTTATCATACGGCTGTGAGCCATTTCAGGATGGATACAGGCAGATTACCCACAGAAGAGGAAAACTTGATGGCGCTTATCGAACAGCCCAGCGATGCTATAGAATATCCCGAAGGCGGGTACCTCGAAATGCCAAAGCTGGAGCAGGACGGCTGGAAACATGATTTTATTTATGAACTTGACCCGGGTTCCAATTCAGGATTTTTAATCCGGAGCTGCGGACCTGACGGCGAACCGGACACCGAAGACGACCTTGTAAGCACTGAACTAAATTAAAACAGGTATCGTACTATGGAGATAAGCCGCAAAACTCCTTATAACTGCCGGGTACGGCATCAAGTAATCCGCATAAACAAATGCGGTTTTACTCTGACCGAAATGCTCGTGGTAATTGTAATATTATCTCTGCTGCTGGTTATAGCGCAGGTAAATATTTTTACCATGCTCAGGAGAAATACTTTTAAATCGCAGGCTCAGCTTCTTATTTCGACAATGCAGTCGGCAATTAACACCGCGACTCAGAGCGAAAGAAGATACGAAGTTATCGTTGACCTCTCGGAACAGACTTTTCTGCTTCGGCAAATTACAACGCCCGACCTTTCTGATGTGCTGGAAGAGGAAATTATCATCAATGAAAATTTAAGTGAAAATTGCAGAATCGTTTCTGTCGAATTTGACGACGGAGATTATACTTATGACGGCAGGGCAAAGTTCAGGGCCGGCCGTGCAGGCTGGGCTTACGGTGGCAAAATTGTCCTGAAAGACGAGCACGACCAGTACTATTCGATTGTGGTAAATCGAATGAACAGAATTATAACTTTGGAAAATGGTAATCATCAGCTTCTTAAACCTGTACCAAAAGATGAAATCAGTATATAAAAAACCTGATAAAAAAGGATTCACACTTGTCGAAGTAGTAGCCGCTACCACTATCCTCGCGCTTATCAGTTCAAGTGTGTGGGTTGTCGTGGACAGGTGCGTGACATCGACTGCAAATACGAAGCTGAAACTGCAGGCTTTCGAGACAGCGAGAGAGAATATGGAAACCATATTATCGAAGGCATCAGTAAAAGAGACTGTAGAATACGGCGCCAGCGATAAATATCCGGGAATCGAATGGGAAAACATAGTCGAGACATTTTATGAGCCGATTAACTCACAAATGTGGCTCAGGGCTGTTTGCAACGCTATGTATTATGATATGAGCGGCCAGAAACAATCCGTGGAACTGGTGCACTGGCTTACAGGCCTGACAAAAGAGCAGCTTCTTCAGATTTTGTCTCGCCAGGAAGAAAGCCAGGACAAACTGAAACCGCAGCTTCTTGAAGCCATTGAAGACGCAGCCGCTTATGCAGGAGTCACCGACGAAGTTATCCAGCAGTGGCTGGATAACGGAATGCTGACTACCGCAGACGGCTTTTTCGTAAAAAACAATCTCGACCTTTATAAACTCAATAACGGCAGCCCGGGCAAAGAAGACCAGAAACTGCAGATAGCATCTGAAGAAGACCTCAGACGCTTCATGACAAAACAGAAACAGAAAGAAATGCAAAACGAAATCGATCCAGCTACAGGCCTTACTTATGGCCAAATGGAACAGATGAATATTCAGGAAATCTGGGATATCATAAAGAATAAACGGAACGGCGAACAGTAATAATACTTAAAACAGCAAACCGGACAAAAATGGAAAAGAACCGAATAATATTGGAATCAAGAGCAGGATTTTCACTCGCGGAAGTGCTTGCGGCCATGATGATAGGGTCTATGGTTTTGATTGCGGTTTTGACTGTTTACAACAGGGCTGAGCGCACTGCCGCTGCTGTTACTCACTCACTGAACGATTCAAAACAGCCGTCAGAAGTCCTTCAGCTTATCATCGAAGACCTGGATAAAATAATATCAACGGATTCTGATACCAATGTTATTGTCGTCAACAGGTTTATAAACAATTACAAGGCTGCGATACTTGCGATTCAGGTCCATTATAAGGACCCGACCAATAAAGACCAGCAGTATGAAGAGATTATATGGCAATGCAGCGCAAATCCAGAAGGTGATGCCAACGATATGGTCCTTTACCGTTCGAGGGAAGGAATCGCGCCCGCAGACAACCTGCTCGAAAAAGATAAAGAGGCCTTTGAAAAAAGTGTTTATGTCCCCATTTGCAGGGGTGTTACTTTTTTCGAGATAAAAGTGTACACCGGAGAAGATGAGCCGGAAACATTCCTGCCGAATGGAATGCCTCTGGGCCTCATAATCACAATTTCTTTTGCCGAACCTTTTAAAAGCTCTGAAGGTCGTTATGAAGTACTCGAAAATGAGAAATACACGCGCACAATCGCTGTTAACAAAAATAGAAAAATAAAATTCAATATTTCGGAAGATGAATCATCCGAAGACGAAATAGATGAAACAGGCTTAACGGTAAAATGAAGAAATATCATAAAAAACCGAACAATAACATGAATCGCTCCGGCATAGTATTGCTGGTGACACTGGTAGTGCTTGTTGTGCTCTCGATGCTCGGCTATACTCTCAGCAGCCGTGTTATGGCAGAGCGTCTTCGCAGCCAGTACCTGATTGATTACAGCAAAGCCCGTTACGGCTGCGACTCGGCAATGAAATATGCGCTGGCTGCTATGGAAGATATTGAACCGACGCTGATAAGCCGGCCAAACGAGCCTGATTTTTCCGATTTATTCGCCATGGATTCGGAACAATACAAAAAGCTTATAGTGCAGTGGAAAAATAATTCACGGGCTGATGATTCTGAAAAGCGTTTTATTTCAAATTATAATATAGATGACAGCAACACAATGGACACAGGAACGGAAGACGGCGGCGATGTATCTATTTCGGGGCCATACGGCGCGCCTTGGCCCATGATAACCGAACCGGCGGAACTCGAAATAGGTACTGCAAAAGTCAGAATCGAGATTGAAGATGAGAATGCAAAATATCCGCTCGGCTGGGCTATGGTGGAAGATAACCAAATACAGAGAGAAATTGATGCCGGATTTGAAATTTTCTGTGAGATGTCGGGACTTGAATACGAGCAAATCGAGGCTCTGAAATCCAACCTGAATGAAATTCGTAAAATAAGGTCATTTAAAATAAACTTCGAGCCGGTAATAACAACGACAAGACAGCCTGTAAAAACAACAACTGCATCAAAAAGCAGCAGTAAAACAACCACCACAGCAACACCAGTCAGGAGAACCGTGTTAACAGTTGCAACACAAGTTTCCAATCAGACATTAAGCTTTGCCAAAATCTTTAACAGCAGCCTTCTGGACAAAGAAATGCTCGCAAAACCGACAATAATTGACGATAACAGAAAAGAATCGCCCTTAAAGTATATCAGTACATGGGGACCAGGCACAGTCAATATCAATACAGCGCCGAGACACGTGCTGGAAACAGCTTTTATCTTCGGCGGAAACCAGGTCGAAATTGCCGAACAAGTTATACAATTGAGAAAAATCGAGCCATTTAAAGATATTGAAGACTTGCAGAAAAAGGTTTTGGGATATTCTGATTCTATAGAAAAATGTAAAATTTATCTCACAACTGCAAGCAAAATATATACGATAAAAATAACGGCAACGTGCGGCATGGCAAAAGCGTCCGCCGTAATCGCTGTGACGAAGGATGGAAATACTGTTAGACAAATTGCTGCATTTAACAGCTAAAGGCTGATTTAGGAGCTTAGGATAAATGGAATCAAAAAATTTACTCGGTATTTATTTTACAAAAGACACCGCGACTGTCGTTTGCCTCGCTCCGCCAGGTAAGGGCGATAATATCCCTGATTGCTTCACTGTTACAGCAAAGGACCAGGAACAGCCGAAAATACCTGCGTTGGCAAGCCTGATTGCGCAGAGCTGCGCCGAGAAAAAAATGTCGTTTTCCGAAGTCGCTGTTGCGATAGACTGCTCACTTTTCATGCAGCACAGCGTGCATAGTGAATTTACGGACCAAAAACAAATCTCGTCAACAATCAGATTTGATACGGAAGAAGCCCTTGCGACAGATATTTCCGAAACAGTCCTGGCGTTCGAGATAAATTCAACAAGTCAGTCAGGCTCGAATCTGACTGTCTTTACCGCACAGAAGAAAATATTATCGGAGATTCTTCTTTCACTTCAGCAGTATAATTTTGATCCTATAACTATTAAGCCTGATGTAATTTGCCTGTCAAAATTAGTTTCTCATAAAATTCCCAAAGGCGAATCCACAGAAGGCTGCCTGTTCGGAATGCTTTCCAAACACAGCGGCTATCTTATTGCACCGCGAGACCCGGACAGCTCCGGCTCGTACGACTCTTCCGCCGTACGGACATTCCTTGTCGGCGCAAAACAGAAAAGGACAGAACTGCTTGCAAGAGAAATAATGATAACAACTCCTTTATTCGGCAGCCGGGAGCCGATAAATTCCCTTAGAATCTTCGATTCTGCAGGAATTGTTGATTTTCCATCCGTTACCGAAAAAACCGGAATCCTGGCAAAAGGAATTGAATTTTTCGGAGAGCCGGACAGCCTGCACGCAGAAAATGAAGATCGAATCAATCGCGTTGATTTCGCGATAGCTTACGGTGCAGCGCTGTCGCTGCGGGAGAAAGAGCAAACAGTAAATTTCCGGGATGATTTCAGCCCGTTCCAGGGTAAAAAAATTAAAACACGAAATGCACTCAAGTTCGCGATGGTTTCTGTCACTATCCTGCTTATCGCGGTCGGCGTGTACTTTCAGATGAACCTTTTCAGCGTTAAAAAAGACATAAAAAATGCAAGGATAAAATTCGACAGGAACTACGAAATCGTGATGGGAAAAAAGCTGTCGAATACTGTTACGACCCAAAAAGCTCTTAAGAATCTTAACAATGAACTTATAACCATTAAAGCGGGAAGGGCAGGCATCATAACTCAGGGAACTTCAGTATCATCCAAATTAACTCTTGTACTTAAAGCGCTGAACAAAAGCGCAAAGCAAACAGGCTTAAATATTAAATCCATTGATATTACAGAAAAAAATATTTCTATTTCAGGTGACATCTTGAACACAACAAAATTCATTAATGATTTAAAAGATACCGGCCTGGAAGTTAAAAGTTCTAATCTCGAAGTGAACAAGCAGACTAAGCGTACCAATTTTAGATTTACGTTAGAACCCGCAAGCTGAATTACAAATGGTGAATTATCATGAAAAATATATTAAAAAATTCTGTCATATTTTACATAATCGTACCTGTTCTTGCTGCGATATGGCCCGCATTAGTTCTTGGCTTATATCTGCCTGATACGCAGGAGAAACTTAAAAATGACATATCAGATTATACTGATGCAAATAATGTAATGCTCGATATTTTGTCACTTGAGCCTGAGCGGATAGAATCCGGTGACCCGAACAAAGAAACTGTCGAATTCGCGTATGAACTTGTTATCTTCGAGATTGCTTCATTGTGCGATATTCCTCCGGCCAAGTGTAAATTGAACTCGGGAACAACCATTGATTCAAAAAACAGCAAATCACAATCTGCAACGGTAAGATTATCGAATATCGATATAACCAGGTTCGCAAAATTCCTGTCGATTATACAGACCCGCTGGCCGAAACTTGTCTGCAATTCCGTAAAACTTGACAAAAAAGAAAACATACCTGACGAATGGGACATACTGATAGACTTTAAATATTTCTACACAGCCAGCGATTAAACAAATAATTTATTCACCCATCATTTTATAATTGATCGCTTCTTTAGCCGTATAATTTATAGATTATCAGTAGTCTTTAAATCCTCTCATCCACTCCGGCCAGTCTTCAGGTTTTACGCCCCCTGCTATTGTACAATAATTTGCTGTATCAAAATGCATATTCCATTTTAATGTCCAGAGTTCTTTAAGTCCGATTTTTCTTACTAACCAATCCCTTTGGCATTAACATATGTACTTATCGGCGCTGTGTTTGGATCACCTTCCTCAAGCTGTGAACCGCGTATTAACCACAAAGCATCTCCGATAAAATTCAAGAATTCTCCATGGTTATCTTCTATGTACATTTCAAAAATCAGCCGGGGGCATTTATGCGCCGCCCGCAGCCCCCGGCTTTTTGTGAAAAATTAAATCTGATTTCACTATATACAAGGCGTTTGTCGATGGCAAAATGTTGACTTACTTTTTAAATATTTTTCGAAATATTTGATAAATTTTTACAAAAACAGCAGATTTTTTCGGAAAAGAGGAAAAAGTTGCGCAAAGCGCAATGTTTTTAAAAGAATTAAGGATATAAGAGAAGATGAAGCGGCAAATCTTGCAAAAACCGGCATCTGCGGCTATGATATGAGAATGTCAGCAAAATCTAATGAAAAAAAAGAAAAACATGGGCATGCAGCGGTCAATAAAAAGGCTTTTATGAACTTCGAGATAGTCGATAAGTTCGAGGCCGGACTTTCGCTGTTGGGAACAGAAGTTAAATCGCTGCGTATCGGGGCGGCGGACCTGAGCGGCTCGTACGCACGAATTGATGGCGACCAGTGCTGGCTTTACGGTACGAGCATCACTCAATACCAGCAGGCAGGCGCACGGCCTCACGACCCGACGCGAAAAAGAAAACTGCTGCTGCACAAAGCCGAAATTCGCAAAATAAAAATAAAACTCGAGCAAAGAGGCTTTACTTTCGTGCCATTGCGAATATATTTCAATGACAGAGGTTTTGCTAAAGTCGAGCTTGGTTTGGCAAAGGGTAAAAGGCAATACGACAAAAGAAAAACTATTACCGAACGAGACCAGAAACGCGATTTGGACAGGAACATGAAAAAATACAGAAAATAAACCAAAATATACAGTAATTAAAATCTGATGGAGATAATTATGGCAAACGCTGAAAAAGAGAAAAAAGAAGAAGAGAAAAAAATAATAATTGACGAAGACTGGAAACAGGAAGCTCAAAAAGAAAAAGAAATTCTCGCTGCTGAAGAGGAAAAAGAAGAAACAGAAGGTCGCGGCCCGATACCTCCGGGAAACTTCGCTGCTTTGGTGAGTATGCTTACTACACAGGCTTTGTTCGCGATGGGTTTTCTGAAAATTAAGGGACAGGAAGAAAGAGAGCCTGACCTGGAACTGGCGAAATATAATATCGATATGCTTGCGACTCTCGAAGAAAAAACCAAGGGGAATCTGACTGAACAGGAACAGAAAGTGCTGGCTGATACTCTCAGCGATCTGCGAATGAGTTATGTAAGAATCGCGGGATGACAAAATTGGCAAATATTTTAGATAAAATTATCGCCGATAAAAGGAATGAGGTAGCAGAGAGAAAGTCCCTGACCAGGCTCGACGAACTGAAAGAACAAATCAGCTCGCTGCCAAAATGCAGGAATTTTTATAAAGCCGTCACACAGCCGAGCAGTCGTGGAATAAATGTTATCGCGGAAGTAAAGAAAGCGTCACCATCAGCTGGTTTGATTCGCAGGGATTTCGACCCGGTTGCCATTGCGCAAATATATGAAAAATGCGGAGCCAATGCAATCAGCGTTTTGACGGATGAAAAATATTTTCAGGGCAGGCTCGAATATGTAAAGCAGGTGCACGATGTAGTGACTTTACCTGTTTTGCGGAAAGATTTTATTGTCGATATATGGCAGGTTTACGAATCTCGTGCCGCGGGAGCAGATGCGATACTGCTGATAGCCGATGCGCTTAAAACCGGTGAATTGATGGACCTGATGATTACCGCGGCGGAGCTTACTTTAACTGTCCTGCTCGAGATACATGATGCAGATACTCTTTTGAAAATACGCAAAATTACAGGATTTCCCAAAAAAGGATACAGCGTTCTTGGAATCAACAATCGCGATTTGACTACAATGAAAGTCGATTTGAAAACAACTTCACGCCTGGCGGGACTTCTGGATAATACAGATGAGCTGGTTGCCGAGAGCGGCATAAAAACAAGAGCCGACGTCGAGACACTTAAGAAAGCGGGGGTTAAAGCGGTTTTAATAGGCCAGACTCTCTGTGAAAATCCCGACATCGAACAAAAATTCAAAGAACTGTTCGGCTAAAATAAGAGTTTTGCAAAAATTCAAATTAAAAGTATTTATTCACAAACGATATAAAAAGAGTAACTATCCATATTGTCCCAAAGTTTCTTATTTTAAAGCCATCCAGAGAATTCGTGCTGCCGCGATTAATAAAGCTATCGCCAGTCCCCTTACGATGCCTTTGCCGCCTATTTTGCTGGATGCCCAGGCGCCCACCTGCGCTCCCACGATAACGCCTGTTATCAGGGCAAGAACCATTGGAAAACTGCCTGTCAAATTTCCTGTGCAAATATGAAATATTGTTGCGGCAAATGTCATTATCGCTAAGACAAAATGACTCGTCGCGGTCGCTATATGCACAGGGAAGTCAAGAAGATAAATCATAACAGGCACATGAATTATCCCGCCTCCTATTCCGAGCAGAGATGAAAGCATCCCGACAAAAAAACTCGAAGAAGCGCCTATCCATAAATTAAATTTATTGCCGGCGACGTTGTGACTTTCGCTGGATTTACCCGGTCTTAAAAACAGGTACACACTCACAAGCAGCATGACAACGCCAAAAAATATATCAAATTCTCTCCTCGGTATATAATCTACCGCCATCGCGCCGATTATAGAGCCTGGTACAGCCGCCAAGGCAAATAACAGCCCCGCCCGATAATTTATCCTTTTCATCTTCGCGTAAGCAATTGAGCCGGAAACCGAATTTCCGCAAATCATTGCAAGCGAAACCGCAGTGAGCACTTCGGGCGGTGTATCTTTATAAAACACTAACAGGAACGGCATGGCGATAAATCCGCCGCCGGCGCCGACAAGCGTTCCGAAAGCGCCAGCGATAAATCCAACCGTCACAAGCCAGACAAATTCCATATACATACTCCACGCAGCCGAACACAGGTTAAATTCTCTGAGTTACTATTACTATTCAAAACCGGCTGTTTTCAGACAAATTCATTTTTCATTACCAAAAAATCTTTTAAAAATTCTGCAAATGTTTAGAGTTATCCACAACTGCATTTCATATTCTTTCTGATTATCGCTTGATTTATGGATTTTTGAATAAGATATTTTCCAAAGCCCATTTTTCTGCTGGTTATCGATGAACCATTGCAGAGCTGTTTTAATATTTTCATCTTCTTTCGACAATCCAATCAAAGATATAGAATCAAGTGCGGCTGCCAGATGATTCCACCAGTAAGGAAACTGAAAACGTACCCAGTTGTCAGGATGCTGATACCATGTCCAGTTATCTTTTTTGAAGAATTTTGACTTTAATAATTCCGCTGCTTTTACCGCGTATTGTGATTGTCTGTATTTTGGGTGAACAGCAAAAGCCCTGATAACCATTCCTGTTCCCGCCGCGGAAAATGGCTTTGTTTTGTCAAAATCCTTGACTGGTTCTATTTCCATCCTCTCAGTAATTTCGCACATTTCCTTCCAACTATGATTGATTAATCCCGGACTTCCGATTATCCAGCCTCCATCGTTTTGTCTTATATTAATCAGCCATTTCATTGCCTTTTCGACACGTTTATCCTTTTCATAACCAGCTTTTATCAACAAATAAAGGATTGCGCCTGTATAATACGGAGCATATTGGTTTCCCAAAATACCGCGAATATCACCTTCCCTGGATTGGCAGGAGAAAATAAATTCAGTGGCTTTTACTATAGCCGGATGCTGTTTGTTTAAGCCGTATTGATCAATTAAGAATCGGAATTGTCGCCACGTTTCAAGTAATGGGTGTTTAGAGACAGGATTGAACTCGCCGTTTTCTCTTTGCTTCTTTAATATCTTTTTAACTTCCGGCAGTTCCCATATTTCATTAATTGAGCCGACTTTCTCATCTAACAAATCCTTCCTGGTAAAATAAATAACAGCAGGATAATTTGATGATAACAGAGGCTCGATTGAATTATATTTAAGTTTTTCAATCCATCGCCGGTTCATTTTGCTGGTCTATATTTAATAATTCCATTACTGTCTAAAACAAATTCTTAATAACAACTCCAGTAACAACCTTGTAAATGAAGGATATTTTATAACCGCTCGCCTGACGAAGTCAATTCGGATTTTTCTTTTTTACAGGCATACAAAAATCTAAATTTTGGTTTGAGCGGCAGGCAAATTATACATAATACATTGGATTGATGCTTGATATTTTTTGCTGTTTTTATAGTTGCATGTTAACAAAGGACTTACATTTAATTTGCCTAAATTATACTTACTAATAACTTGTTGATGGAATGAATTCGTTTTAAATTTTAAAACTCGAAAATATTTTTTATTTTTATCTGAGCATTTCCTTGCTTGAATCTTATTCTTTGAAAGGTATAATTTAGTAAATTATTGGTTTTTGAACAAGTGATTATAGTAAAGTAGCCAAGAGAGTTATATTTCCTATGGTTGAGCAGGTTTTGAACACAATACAGCTTGGTGATTGCATAAAGTTAATGAATATAAGGCCGGAAGGAAGTATCGACCTTGTTTTTGCTGATCCACCATTCAATATAGGATACGACTACGATGTATATGATGATTGCAAAGAGCACCAAAAGTATATAGATTGGTCTGCAGAGTGGATTAGGGCTGTATATCGTGTATTAAAACCAAACGGCACTTTCTGGCTTAGTATCGGAGATGAATATGCCGCTGAATTGAAAATTGAAAGCCTTAAAGCTGGATTTCACTGTCGTAGTTGGGTAATTTGGTACTTTACATTTGGAGTTAATTGCTCTCAGAAATTTACGCGTTCACATACGCACTTATTTTATTTTACTAAAAACCCTAATAATTTTACGTTTCGTGAAAAAGACCTTGAAAACCGAGTTCCTTCGGCACGAGAGCTTGTCTATAACGACAATCGTGCCAATCCCCAAGGTCGTCTTCCTGATGACACCTGGATTATTCGACCGGCAGACGCTGTTGGTGAAGTGATTAGTGATGAAGAAGAATCTTGGCATCCCCAGCTTTCTTCTTTTACATCAGATCATGATAGAACTTATATTTTACGTCCACAGGATTTGGAGCATAGTTTTGCACCATCTGAAAATACATGGTATTTTCCACGGGTTGCAGGAACGTTTAAGGAACGAGCAGGTTTTCATGGATGCCAAATGCCTGAGCAATTGTTAGGACGGATTATTAGAACATGTTCAAATCCTGGTGATATTGTTCTTGATCCGTTTTCAGGTAGTGCAACGACTCTTGCGGTTGCTAAGAAACTGGGGCGACGTTTTATTGGTTTTGATATTTCCAATACCTACGTGAAATATGGACTTGAACGTCTCAAGAATATCCGTGTTGGTGACAGACTTGATGGTTCACCAGAACCTATGAAAAGTGCTCCTAAAACTGCAAACTCAAGAAACAAAAGAAGCCGAGAAAAAAATTCAAGCTCACAAATCCAATTATCAGAAAATCTAAAATCAAGAGAAAATCAAATTAGTAAAATCCAGTTAGAGATGACATATGATGGAATTATTGAAGCCTTTTGTTTAACAAACAATGGATTTTCTTCGGATCGAGTTGTGGCTGATCCAGAAATAAATAAAGAATTCATTGCTACCTGTAATAGATTAGGATTGGCTGGTGATTCAAAAACGTGGAATATGTTATTATTTAGGTTACGCAAACAAGGTAAACTTGCACATATTGAAACTGTCCACCGAACAACTATTCCGTGGGAAGAATGTGACAAATATATTTTTGCCAGTGAGATAGCATGGCAGATAATGATTGATAACAAATCAGCAGTAAGTCTTGACGAAATTCTTTGTGACCCAACTCTCGCTACTGAATTTGACAAAATAGCTCATAGATTTGCTCCTGGTTTTAAGCCCCTTAATTATCGCTGGGCGGCATTAAAATTAAGAAAAGAAGCGAAATATGCTCGAAGTAGAGCTACTATACTTACACCTCCATCACGTCTCGGGAAGATGATACCTATTGAAGAATTAAATATAAGCAAGTTAATTCATAAATCTGGTATATATGTTCTTAGTGATCAAGAACGTAAACTTTACGCCGGAGAGGCACTTGATTTACATGCCCGATTTACTTCAGATTGTCGAAAAGCGTGGTTAAAAGAAACAGATTCATCGATTCTTGTTCAGGCACTTCCTATGGATATTTCATCAGCGGGTAAATTAGCTTGGCAAAGCTGCTTAGTAGAAAAATTCAAACCTTGTTTTAATAGCTTTGAGCTTCGGACTGCCTCATGAAAACGGCTATTATAGAAGCCTTAAATGTGGTATCGAATGGTTACTCATCAGACCGAGTTGTTGCTGATCCAGAATTAAACCAATGCTTTATAAAAGAATGCAGGTTACGTGGCCTTGAAAATTCAGTCGAAGACTTGAATCGTGCATTATTGAATCTTCGTAAGGCAGGTGGCTTAGCAGGTAGACCAAGAGCAAAAAGAACACATTTTTCTGATGAAGATGAATATAAATTTGCATCTGAAATTGCTGCTCGTTTTCTTGAACGTCGTTATGGAATAAGTCTTGATGAAATTATTTGTAATCCTGACAAGGTTTCTGAATTTGATGACGTGGCGGCACGCATCGTCCCAGGTTATAGTCCGCTGCAGTATCGATGGGCTGCATTAGGGTTGCGTAAAAAGAAAAAGCTACCACCTGAAATATCCTGTAGAATTGTTCCACCAGTAAATGTAATAAATCAACCTATCAGTGAAATTATCCCTGATGAACTACCCACATCTCAAGGTCTCTACCTTTTTATTTCCTCCAATCAATTACTATATGTTGGTGAGACTGAGAATTTAAGAAAAAGACTTAAGAAACATCTCGAACATTCAGATAATAAAGGATTGGCTCGATGGATTTGGGAGTATGGTACCGAAGACCTGCATCTGGAAATGCAGATTTTAAAATCTGGAACAAAAGCATCAGTAAGGAAGGCAATTGAACTTGAGTTGATTCGATCACGTCAACCTATATTTAACGTTAAACGTTGAAAGGTGGTAATGTGTCAATAGTAAAAGACTCTCTAAAGTTTTGTTCAGTGTTTGAAGGCGAGTTGTTAGTAGAATTAATGCTTCGATATTGGAAACACCCTTTAGCTGAAGATGTGGAATTTCGAAATGCTTTATTAGAAAACGCAGCAAAAGCACTTCGTCTTTCTATAGAAGGTACTAATCTTATAGAAGGTTTACCGCCAAATTATATGTCTTTTATAGCAGCTCTTTGGTATGTTGAGTGGTCGTTTTTACAAAATGCCTCTGCTGATGAGATTCAGGAATCAGAACTTCAACAGCGAGAAGCGTGGTTAAATGCAGTGCAACATGCTGTTCCCTCGTGTTTCTGCAATCCTAATGATTTGCCGTGATAATCAACAAATAATCGAAAAGACAATAAGATGCTTACAAAAATTGGAATTTATGATTTTTACGGCTGGAGGATGTCTTGAGTGCGGCCATCGATGGAGATTATAACTTGATTGACAGTTGAGAACTGCATTAGAGTCTGGATAATTTCTGCTCGGATTGCCCTGACACGTGCTGAGCCGCCAACCTGGAAATCGAGCTGCTTGTCGAAATCGACTCTTGCGATGCCGTTAATAACCGAAAGTTTTTGAATTTTGACGCCTGTGTTTATACTGGTAAAGAATCCTGCTTCTTTTTCCTGTTCTGTCGGTCCTTTCAGCAATTCTTCCAGAGCCGCTCTTGCAACTGCCTGTGTTTTCGGTATAACTCGCGGAGTAGGGAAAGCTTTTTCACCGCTAAAAGACGGGTCGAGCCTTGTATTACTGAAAAAGACCAGGACAGTTATGGTTTCCTGCTCGCCGAAAAGAACAGGTATTCTGATTTCCCTGTTATTTTCCTGCAAATCTGAAGGATTATCATTTCGCAAGATTAAAACTCCGCTTTTGCCGTAATCGGGAGTAAATTTCAACTCTGCACTGAAGGCAACAAAATTTTCTGTCATCCAGTCCGACTTTGCGGCTGCCGTTCCGCGAACAATTATTTCGCCCTTTGAATCTGTAAGCATTACAGGGAAATCCGCTTCGAAGAACCAGAATCCGCGAGCCTTTCCCTCAATAATCAGCGGACTTGATATTTCCTGATTGGCTAAGGGAGTATAGACTTGAATTAAATCTTCGAGCGAACGATTTATAAAACCGGACTTTACTTCTTCGGGCTGAACTTCAACTGGTTTCACTTCATCCGGTTTTACTATGTTTGTTTTTGTTTCAACGGGCTTTTCTGCTCCTGATTTTATTTCACTCGGCAGTACTTTATTTGAAGATACGGCATCTGGTGAAACTGTACCTGATTTTACTTCACTTGAATTTGTTTTGCTTGGAGTTACTTCACCTGGATTTATTTCATTAGATTTGATTTCATCTGTCCAAACCTGGTCTGAAGAAGTCTCGCCTGAAGTTCCTTCAGTTTGTTCATTACCATCTGTAAAAAAAACAAAAGCTAAAAAACCAAGCACAATTACAATAATTAAAGCTACAATAGCAGTTGATTCAGTATTCATCCGGCAATCCTTTAAAATCCGCCGCCATTTATTGCGGCTTATATGTCTATGCTTTTTTGATTGTACCCGAAAACTAATTTAAATCAAGAAGCCAAAGAAAGAATAAAATAACCAGAGATTGTGCTATACAACGATACCTCAAATAATGAAGCTAAAAGCATAATCTTTAATAAAATTAAAATTAATATAAATAATATTAAAATTTTCCTTGCTTTAACATTATTAAAGTGTATATTAATAATATTAAAGTAAATAAAGGGTTTCTTATGGAAAATAATGTTCCGGAATGGACAACAGGGCTAAGTGATGAAGACTGGCAATTTATAAAGCGGCTGATTCTTGCTTCCGGCTCATTAAAGGATATCGCTCAGCAATACGGCATTTCTTACCCGACCGTGAGAATAAGACTGAATCGTCTTATCGAGAAGGTGCAAATTCTCGATTCTAAAAAGCCTAAGACGAAATTTCATCAGTCAGTCAGGCTGCTTGTCGCCGAAGGTAAGCTCGATATTGTATTGGCTAAGCAATTAATAAAGCTTTTCGAGGAAAGTACAGAAAAGGAGGAATAAAATGGAGCAATGGTTCGATCCAAAAACAGCCGGAATGATAGGCGGAATAATCGGAGCAAGTTTAGGCATAACAGGAGGTATAATAGGGAGTCTTTGCGGAATTTGCGTTCAGAAGGGCTGGAAAAAGTTAATCTATTCGCTTTTCATATTAGCGATAGCCGCAAGCATTGTATTACTTATTATCGGCGTAGTTGCATTAGTCTGCAAACAACCATACCATGTATGGTATCCATTTATACTTCCGGGTGTGCTTGGAACAGTTTTATTCTCTGTCCTGCTTCCCGTCATTGGAAAAAGATTCACAGGATATGAATTAAGAAAAATGCAGGCAAAAGACCTTTAATTTTTGGGAGATATATTATGATATTAGTAAATTGGGCAGAAGCGTTTGAAGAACCTAAATCATTCGAGGATATAGAGAAAAAAGTTAAATATATCTCAGTTCAATACTGGATATATTTAATAATCGCGGTTGCCATTGGTTGGGCGGGACTTCGTTATATTGCAAAAGCACCTGAAGGAGACATGAAGAAACTTGCATATGGTATTTGTATGGTTGTTGCCGGAATAGTTCAGGTTGCGATTGTAAAGTTGTGGGCGCATATGAAAATAATAACATACTTTATGATTTGGGAACGCAGAAAATGGATTGAAGATGAGATAAAAAAATCCGAAGCCGCTGATATTTGAAACTCTTTAAGAAATCTTGAAAATTCAGTTCATGTTTTGATATCATACAGTTCTTGCCGGCGGAAACGTCATCATTCTATGATTATTCTTATAGCAAGAAATATAAGAAGTTTTAAGATAGTAGTACAGATTGCTCTTCGCCAATAGCCTATCAATTGCAATTGATAGCATCAAGAAGTCGAGAGTCCCGAGCAACTAAAATCCTGAACTTGCTGAGAGGAATTGTTTCTAAAATATGTAACCTTTAACTGCTAATCTTGTCTTTAAGATAGAAACGTGGTTAAATGGAGCACAATTATGGATACTAATCTTGACTTAATGGCGGTTGAAGCCATCAAAAAGGGTGACCGACAGCGATATCGGGAACTGGTTGAGCGACACGAACAGCAAGTTTATGCAGTGGCCTGGAGTCGTCTGGGAGATGCAGACCTGGCCCAAGAGGCCACACAAGAAACCTTTATCAAAGCGTATCAACATTTGGCATTCCTTCATCAGGGCGGGAGATTTTCAGCCTGGATAACGGCTATTGCCAGAAATATAGCAGTTAACCTGGGATTAAAGCATCGCAACGAATTGAAAAGACGCAAACGATGGGTCTTGGAACAGGCCGAAAGTATTCAGTCGCCTCCGGAAGGGGATTCCGCTGAAGAAGAATCCTTTACCTTGGAAACACTTCGCGAATCCCTTGCCGAGTTACCCATACAGCACCGTGAATGCCTGGTCATGTTTTACCTTGAAGGCAGAAGCATAGCTGAAGCGGCACATGCTCTGGGAGTCTCGGAGGCTGCTTTCAAGACGCGTCTCTTTCGGGCACGAGGTGTTCTGAGGAAACACCTGGATATTCGACTTGACGCATCTCTGGCAAAACTACGTCCCCGCCATGCCGTTGCGCCGATCATCATGGCAATGCTAAGCACACAAAAGGCACAGGCCGCATGTTCGATAGGTTCAGCAACTGGTATCCTAACCAAGGCTACAGTCGGTATCACCAGGCTGCTCCCGTTTAAGTTACTCATGATGGTACCTTGGCTCACCGGCCTGATCCCCGGCTTGCTTTTTCACTATAAGATGGGTCAGTTGGAATTGAAAAACTTCCGTGATCCGGAGGGATTCCGCGCCCAAATCTATAAACGCAACTTGACCAGGTCCCTTTTCCGAACGCCCATATTGATGGCCGTCATCATATTTTGTTGTGCCGTTGTCATGGGTATCGGAGGCAGACAAAGGTATTTCCTTTTCTTTGGATTCGTGGGTATATTCTATATCCTTGTAGTGCTGGGGCAACTTAGATTCAATCGCAGCAAGTTTATCGTCTTTAATCTCTGTGGCATTGCTGTTCTAACAATAGCATTCTTAGCTATGGGATTCTTTAAGCTACCTTCGCAGATACTTTTCTACTCCCAGGCCTTATTTTTTATTTTCCTCGGCCTATCTTTTCGTTACCGAGCCCTTCGTATGGACTATAGCTTGTTTCTTCGTCTAATTAAGGGCATGATACCTGAATCGCCTGTCCCGGAATCGGAACGCGAGCTATCGCGGCAGGAGATTCTGGCTTTTGCCAGGTTTCTGGGTGAACGCTGGCTGGTCGTTTATGTTTGCCAGAGGAAAGAGAGCATACAATTGCGCCTAGCATCCGTGCGGCCCTCTGTCTGGCATGACGGCTTTTCTCCTTTAATCTGGCAGGGCAGTTCTGTGCTAACGGTTGCATTTGACGGCCATGTGCAGGTGCGATTGGGAACTCGCGATCAGAGGAGTATTGCCCGTTTACAAAAGGAATCGGGAATCCAGATAGAATCGCTTGAGAGCAGCGCTGAAAAGGCAGTGAGCTGGGCACTGCATGCATTTCTGATGGGTGATAAACTCCAGGCCGAACGCTATCTTGGACAACAACCCGAAGAGGAGATATTTCATGTACAACCTCAACAATCCAGGGGCGTTCGGTGGCGCAAACATTTCATGCTCGGCACAGGCCTATTGCTGGTGATCCTTACAACATGGTCTTTGTTAAAAGATGCCTATTATTATCCGACACAGGGCCGCCGCCTCAAAGCCGTGCAGGTCAGCGAAAACGAGGTTCGTGCCGCATTGGCTCAATTGGATAGTACTTCAAACCAGGAGCCTGAAATCTGGGAAGCGTTTGACAGTGCTTTGCGTTTCGAGTGCCTGGTCTTACCGAGCCGGGAATTGTTCACCCCCAAGGCATGGGAGAATATCCGCCAACATTTTCGCGAACAGCTTTCCCCTTATACAACAAGAATGTCCAGGGATACTGATCTGGGAATGCGGCGACTGCTTATCGATGGCCCCCAGGAAATAAAAAAGGCGATTCTAAACGGTTATATCACATTGTCGGATCTGGCAGAGTATGGACTTACTGCGAATACTGTAAGGAATTGTCTTACAAGAGTCTCTCCTGAAACCTATACGGCCTGGACGAGTATTAACGAGATACCTGTAGATAACCGGGATTACATGGTGCTGCATGTGGAGCAGCTTGCCTATCATCTACAACTATTTCAACTCTTTGAATGTTTAGACATGGTGGATCCGGCGCCTATCATCGCACAACTCCGCGCACACCAGGTTATTGCAGGAAACTCTCTGGAAGGCAGAATGCCGGTTCCGGACAGGAAGCTGGTTCATGGATTGTTCCACTGCATAGGCTCAGAACCAATCCGTGACACATATTATGCACTGGTCATACTGTCTATGATTAACGGATTGGATCACATAGACCGGGATGCGTGCATTCAGGGCATCCTGCGATTCCATCACGGCAAGGGACTCTTTGGATCCTTTAAGAAAAACGACGGCCTGTTTTTCCTTGGCGACACCCACGACACATTTTACGCTTATGAATCACTGCGACTGCTCAACGCACTGGACCAGGTCAAGGATCTGGAAAAATGGGTATTTCGCCCACTCCCCTCTCCAAGACGATTAATCCAAGATCCAGCCAATGAAATAGATTGGCCTCAAATTGAGGCATGGGTGTTAACACAACGCCTGAAACAATCTATAGCAGATTATCACCGGGACCGGAAACTTGTACACCCTTTACTGCGACAAGCCTCCCTTAGGTAAGCACCTTTACAATGCTGAACCTTCCTTGGTCTTGTGGGATGGACTTGCCTGAAAGAAAATCTTAGGGATTGATTTGTTTTCTATATTTCTGATAATACATAATCAATATATTTAAGCATATTCCCGTTATAATCGTGATGATTATCAAAAGTTTTATTTGACCAAATGTGTCTTTCTGATATTTGGTAATTTCCTGCATCCATTTATTCCACCGAAGACTATAAATCACGAGAGCAAGAATACCAACCATCGGTATAATAGCAGATGCGATTTGATAATAATACTGTTGTTTATTCAAACATAATTGTGTTAATACCAAATATATTAACATTACTCCAGTTATAGTAAGACAGACTGCAAAAGTATCATTAGCTTTCATTGGTACATAACCAATAATCAATATCCAAGAGAAAATATGTGAAAACTCAGCATAAATACGCCGCTTTGATCTAAAACGTTTCTCAGGCTCAATGTAAGTTCCCTGTTCTATTTGAATGGCCTTAAGTTTCTTATAACCTGAATAACCTAAAATAAACATCCCAATAAAATATTGAAGAATTAAAAACCAAATCAGGTTTCCATATCTACGCAACTCTGTAAATGCAAAAAGAAAAATTGCAAGTGGTAATGATAAACAGTATAAAAGGCCAATAATACGACTTCTTTTTAAAAACCTGCGTTCTTTTTCTGTTTTTGCTTCTTCAATGTCTGCTTTATGATGATTGATAACACCCCACCACACAAGTATAGGTGAAATTAACATCCCAAGGAAATTCGATGAGGCTCCAAATTTAGCAGTACTTGCACCTTTGGCCGCTGCTCTGGCGACAGCGGTACTTGCGGCTTTTGTTGAAAAGACAGGTAGGGCGGCTAATACTCCAGCGGTGAAAACTTTATTTGGAGTAGTCTGGCCAAGGATATCTTCGACAAGTGTTGACATTTCGGCCTTTAATAATTTGCGGCCGCGAGCAAGTCTCTGCTTAGTGACTTCTTCGGACAAGTCGAGTTGGGCCGCGACCTGTTTTATGGATTGCTGTTCGCGATAGAAAAGTACCATAGGTTCTCGATAAGTTTCTGGTATCTCCTGAAGTGCCTGCCAGATAACTATTTGTTGTTCTTTTGATATAGCTATCTGGTCAGGACGAGTTTCTGATGTTTCAGAAGCAGCCGCGTTTTCAATCGGCTGAGCCGTGTCAATTATATCTTTGTTTTGTTTTTTGATTGATTGCCTGAGCAGGTTTCTTGTGATTGTACATAGCCACGCACGGAACTTGCCCAGGTCTTTAAGCTGTTTTAATTCCTTCCACGCTCGTATAAAAGTTTCCTGTGCAAGCTCTTCGCTTTTGGCGAAATCGCCTGTTGCGCTGTATGTAATGCTGCAAACAAGCGACTGGTAATTCTCAACGATTGTGCCGAACGCTTCTTTATTGCCGCTCAAACTGGCATTGAGCAAATCTATTTCGTTTGTGAAAGTATCCATAAATTACAAATCCTGTAAACCTGAATATATTATAGCTTCACAAACATAGATTCCGAAAATGAAAAAAGGTGACAGAAAATCTCAGGTTTTTAAAAGAATGGATACCCGCCCATTCGACTTCGCTCAGGGCAGGCTCTTCGCGGGAATGTCAAGGTCGCTCTTTAAGAGATTGATAAAAGTAGTTTATATAAAAAGTCCGCCAATCTACTCTAAGTTAATTGGCGGATTATGAAAAATCGTATCGCGGGCATCTTGCCCGCGAATGCATGGGCAGGATGCCCATGCTACATTTTAAATTCTTATGTGTAGGACAGTATAATTATGCTGTCTGTTCTTGCTTTTGGACTTTTGCCCAGGTGTCTTTTAGGCCGACTGTACGATTGAATATCAGTTTTCCTTTTGCACTGTCGGGATCGACACAAAAATAACCGAGCCGTTCGAACTGGCAGCGATCCAATGGTTTTGCTTCGAGCAAAGACGGTTCTACAAAACATTCCGGCAGAATCTCAAGTGAGTTCGGGTTGAGATTGTCCGTAAAGCTCTGACCTTCTTCTACATCATCAGGATTTTCCTTTGTAAATAGATGGTCGTAGAGTCTGACTTCCGCTTTGATTGCTTTTTCGGCTGAGACCCAGTGCAAAGTTGATTTTACTTTTCGTCCGTCTGGAGCGTCGCCGCCTTTGGTAGCCGGGTCGTAAGTGCAATGCAATTCAACTACGTTTCCAGCATCATCTTTTACAATTTCATTGCATGTGATAAAATACGCGTAACGCAGGCGGACTTCTTTGCCCGGTGACAGGCGGAAGAATTTCTTCGGCGGATTTTCCATGAAGTCTTCCTGCTCGATGTAAAGTTCCTTTGTGAATGGAACTTTTCTTGTGCCGGCGTTCGGGTCTTCCGGATTATTTACGGCGTCAAGCTCCTCGACCTGTCCTTCGGGGTAATTGTCGATGACAATTTTGAGCGGCTTGAGTACCGCCATTACTCGCGCGGAAGTTTTATTCAAATCTTCCCTCAAGCAATGCTCTAACAGGGCAAAATCTATTGTGCTATTGAATTTATTTACGCCGATTATCTTACAAAACTCTCTTATAGCAGAGGGTGAGTAACCCCGTCTGCGCAAGCCACTTATCGTTGGCATTCTTGGGTCGTCCCAGCCTGAAACGAGTTTTTCCTGCACCAATTGCAGGAGTTTTCGCTTGCTCATTACAGTAAAGGTGAGATTGAGCCTTGCGAATTCGATTTGCTGCGGATGATAGGCTTCAACCTGGTCAAGGAACCAGTCATACAAAGGCCTATGATTTTCAAATTCGAGCGTACAGATAGAATGTGTTATTTTTTCAATCGAATCCTCAAAACCATGCGCCCAGTCATACATCGGATATATACACCATTTGTCGCCAGACCTGTGATGTGATGAATGTAAAATTCTGTACATAACAGGGTCGCGCATATTCAGGTTGGGGTGCGACATATCGATTTTTGCACGCAGAGTTCGTGAGCCGTCAGGGAACTGGCCTGCTTTCATTCGCTCGAAAAGGTCGAGATTCTCCTCGATTGAACGATTGCGGTACGGGCTGTCTTTACCCGGCTGAGTTAATGTGCCGCGATATTGCCTCGTCTGTTCTGCGTTCAGGTCGCAAACGTACGCCTTGCCTTTTTTAATCAACTGAATTGCGTACTCGTACATTTTATCGAAATAATCGGAACCATAATACAAGTGCTCGCCCCAGTTCCATCCGAGCCATCGAACGTCCTCGATTATTGAGTTGACATACTCCTGCTCTTCCTTTTCGGGATTCGTATCGTCAAAGCGCAGATGGCAGCGGCCGTTGAACTGGGCTGCTATACCGAAATTCAGGCAGATGCTCTTGGCATGACCTATATGCAGGTAGCCGTTCGGCTCGGGCGGAAAGCGTGTTACCACGCGGCCATCCCATTTATTGCTCGCAATATCTTCTACAACAATAGACCTGATAAAATCAAGTTTTACATTTTCTTCTTTATCTGGTATTTCCATATGATGATTAATATAAACAAAATAATAAAAAAACAAAAAAAACGCTAAAGCATTATAACTTAACCGGTCTGAAACATACAAAGGAAATCAGGATTAAAGCGACGCCGCAGAAGAAAAGAATTTTTCTCTTTTGCGGCTGGCTTGACCTGCTCAGCCAGACAGGCATTACAGGCTCGGCAGCTTCTTCGTTTGGGTCCTCAAATGTCTTGCGTGCAGCGGCCATCTCCCGTGCGGTCTCTTTCGGAAAAATCGCATTCGGATCACGATACTCACTCCCGCTTACGATAGGAGCAATACGTTTAATATAATTCGGGTCTTCATCCAGGTTTTTCAGTATAGAACCGTAATCTTCATTGAGAATTTCGAGTTTTTCTTTTGCCTGCTGAGCTGATTCTCTCAACTTTACATCACGATAATACCTGACCAAATCATCACTGAGCACCGACAAGCCTAATGCTGACGCTCCTATACTGAAAAACATGATGAAAAGAGCTATTCTGATTATTTCCGATTTATTCATAGCGTAATACTACATACGAGAGACCATTTCGTCAACTTAGGGAACGAGCGCCCTATCTTAACATCGGGTAAGCCTATCGAATAAGATTATTCATATATTTTTCTTTTTATAATTATTTTGTCGCATTTTTTCTTTTTGTTCGTTCTTATTTATACAGAAGTACTTCAATATGGAAAGTTAATATGCAAAAAACCGATGCTGAATTAGTAAATGCTGTCTTAGATGGTCGAAAAGAGCTTTTTGCAGAACTTGTCAAACGGTACGAAAAGCCTGTTCGAGCGATTGCCCTGAATGTTTTGGGTAATTACCAATGTGTGGCGGATATTTCTCAGGATGCCTTTGTTCGGGCGTATGAGAAATTACCATCTCTGCGCAGGCCGGATGCGTTTGGCTCATGGCTTATGAAGATTGCTAAAAGATTTGCAGTTGAACAGGCAAAACGAAGATTTTGGGAAAATAGACCAAATGTGGATATTTCCGAGGTTGTGGAAAAGCCAAATGGCCAGCTTGATGAAGATAAACAATGGTTATTAGCGGCAGTTATGAAACTTCCCAAAACAGAACGACAGGTTGTAATGCTTCACTATTTTGGCCAAAACAACGTTGCAGATGTCGCAAAAATACTTGGCCGAAGCGTCGGAACAGTAACTAAGCAGCTTTCGCGTGCACGCTTAAGATTGCGAAAAATATTGGAAAGGTCGAAAAAATGACAAATAAATACCCGATTGTTGAAAAGTTAGAGAGTTTAGGTAAAGCAATAGGCTCCGATGAAAAACTCATAGATAATGTTATGAGCCGAATCGGGACCAAACCGAAAATAAAAGTTTCACAAAACAAATCTCTAAAAATATGGAGAAATATGATAAAACTCGCTTCAGCCGCTGTGATAATTATAGCTGTTATTGTCGGTTTAAGTATCTTTCAATTCAATAATCGAGCTTATGGTATTACCGATGTTCTTAAAATAATCAGACAAGCTGATACAATTCATATTAGAAGTTGGAGTGCAAATATTAAGGTACCTATTATCGGCGAAAAAAGATCGAATCAAGAAAGGCAATATACAAAAGAAGACTGGATAGATTTGAAAAATGGAAGATATTGCCAAGAGGCATTAGCTGTTGTAGCATTCTTAGAAACAGATGATGTGAACGATAGAACGATGAAATTGATGAAGATAACGGATGTTTTTGATGGACAATATATTATGCAGGTTAACCAAAGCGGGAAAAGTGTGCGGTTTTTAAAATTAAGTGAATTTCAACGAACATTATCTGTTCGTAAGTTGCTGGACAAATTTCTTGAGGAAATATACATGAGTTCTGATGAACTGGACGGATTTGCAAGGTCTGGCACGGAGTTGATCGATGGTACAGATTATGAAATCTGGGAGAAGACACAAAATATTTCTGAAGATTCAGAATATAAATTGAAATACTGGGTATCACCTTCATCAGGCATACTCAGGAAACATCAATATTGGGAAAAGAACTCAGAATCGAATGGACAATGGCAACTTACTAACGAAAAAGAAATTGAGATTAATCAGGCTTTACCAGAAGATATTTTTAAAACGGAAATTCCAGAAGGTTATCGTGCAAGTAATATAAAGGAAAATGCTTTTGTCCAAAAATTGATAGCTTTTCCAATTAGACTTGACGATATGACAGGTGAAATCAATACTATGATGGTCTTACCGGATGGAACTGTAATAATGGGATGGAATACAAACTATGTATTTCAAATAGAATTATTAGAGGAGCTTAATTCCGGTGTTGAACTACCAGCGGAAATACCCATTGAATTGATATACAGCCTAAGGCCGCATAAAAATCCTGAGAATATTTCTTATTCAGTTCGACATCTTGCAGTAACGCAAAAAAATAATGTTTTTTATGAATGGTATTTCTATGTACCCAATAAAGACATGTCTAATATGAATCTGTCTCGCGAATGTCAAATAACCATGGGATTACACACAAATCCTCGAGGTGAAACATATGTGGCAGGACCGTTTACTTTTATGACTGATATAGAATTAATTATTCAGGATAAAAATGAATTTAATACTTTTGTTCTTGGTGCATTGGCGGAACTCAGTGATGGTGGTAAGGTTCCGGAAGATATAACTTATGAAAAAGTATTGAGCTTAGCACAGCAAATACGGGAATCTATCCCTTAATGTTAAAATACTAAGAAAAAAGAGCTTTTTTCAAAGTTCAATAAAATGAGGAATTTTTTTGAAAATAAGAAGATTTTTGGTAAAAACAACCTATAAAAAACATTGCGCTTTGCGCAACGAATTCTAAAAACTCGCGAAAAACAGGCTTTTTAAAGAAAAAAGTGAAAAAACTTTAAAAAATTTACACTTTTTTTCAAAAAAAAGTGCAACTTTTTCTAAAAATTACCGTCTATATATATAAAGGGATTGTTAATAGCCGATTTAATCCAGGGGCTATAATTTCAGGATGAAAGAATGTAATAATAAAGACAAAGTGATAATACGATAAAATCATAATCATCACCCTCCTTCAAAAGGCCGGTACCACAGGATCGGCCTTTTTCTATTTCTATTGAAGAACACTTTCAAAAAGATTATCATACTCCCATGAAAATACCGTTAACCAAATATGGCTGGCCGCAGGTGGCTGCCTTTCCCGTGATAATTTTGGCGGCCATGATTTTTATTGCGCTTTTCGCAATAAAATTGCTGCCGCCCTGGGCAGTTCTTTTTTTCGAGCTTATATTGGCTCTTCTGCTGATATGGTCAATCTCATTTTTTCGCGACCCATCGCGTAATTGTCCATCTGATGAAAATCTGCTGCTATCACCCGCCGACGGCAAAATAACAGAAATTGAAACTGTCGAAAGAAAAGAATTTCTCGGCGCACCTGCAATTAAAATCGGGATATTCCTGAGTATTTTTAATGTACATATAAATCGTGCGCCATGCAGTGTCAGGGTGAAGAAAATCGTATACAAAAAGGGACAATATAAAAATGCCATGAATCCTGAATCCGGTCGTGTCAATGAGTCCAACGAGCTGCAATTAATCAGAACGGCAAATCCGACAGATAAACTTATCGTCAAACAAATAAGCGGCGCCATCGCGCGACGGATTGTATGCAGGACCAGCCCGGGCGAGGAATTAAAAGGCGGTGAAAAATTCGGGATGATTAAATTCGGCTCAAGAACAGAATTATATGTACCAGTGCCTGCAGATACCGGAGATTTAAATCCTGATATTTCCGGAAGCAGTTCCCGAACGAAAGACGATACTCAGCGAAACCAGTATCAGGTAACGTGTTTGGTAAAAAAAGGTGATAAAGTAAAGGCAGGATTAACTCCACTTGTCAGGTATGAAAAATGCAGAGATTAAAAAACGATAAGTATAAAAAAAGTTTATTTCGACGCGCACGAAAACACAGGCTGCAATCAATAACGATTTTGCCTTCCCTGGTAACTATTCTCAATGGCGTCAGCGGCTTTTTTTCCATAACTTATGCAAGCAGAAATGAATTCGGCATGGCGGGATTCATGATTTTCCTCGCCATGATTGCAGACGCTCTTGATGGACGTCTTGCAAGGATGAGCAAGGGTACTTCCAGCTTCGGAGGACAGCTCGATAGTCTTTGCGATATCATCAGCTTCGGAGTTGCTCCTGCGTTTATGCTGCTGAAAGTTTTGGAATTCGAGCTGCAATTGAAAGCGATATTTTTCATAGACAGTAATTTTCTCCAGCGTTTTATCTGGCTTGCTTCTGTATCATATATAAGCTGCTCGGTAATCCGCTTAGCCAGGTTCAACGTGGAGAACGAGGAAGATGAATCGGCTCATATGAGCTTCATCGGTTTGCCGACACCTGCGGCTGCAGGTGTTATTGTAAGTTTGCTGTTATTTTACCTGAAGTATAATGTTGATTTTACACCTGTAAAAGCGGTGCTTTATGCTATGCCGTGCGTTGCTCTCGTGACCGCAATTTTAATGGTCAGCAGAATCAGGTACCCGCATATCTTAAACCAGTATTTCAGGGGTAAAAAACCTTTCGGATATTTAATAAAAGTGCTTCTCCTGCTTCTGTTTTTATTTTCTTTAAAGCTTCAGGGAACATTAGTACTGATATTTTGCGGATTTGCTTTCAGCAGTCTGGTTAAATGGCTTTACTACAGGTCAGGAATTTACCATTATCTTATGAGATGGCAGCATAAGACGCAGAAAGAAAACACCGAACAGATAGAATCACATCCGGAATTACACTAAACTCGGGACTTTATCTCTTTCAGTCTGCTTTACGCCGGTTTGATTAATCTGATAATATTTCCCCACAACACTAATCAGGCGTGACAGAACCGCATGACCTTCCGGGCTTGCTTCGAGACCGACAATCTGCAAACCAATAGATAATCCCTGGCCGTCCTCTGTCGGTAAAACACTCCTGATTTGAGCGCTGAGTATAAGCGGTGTTTCATAAGGCATCGGAGTGAAACGTAAACCGATAAACTGACCTTTTTTGAAATTCATGCTTTCAACGTTTGAAGTCACATCGCTATTGGTTTCTGTTTGATTTTCACTTTGATTCGTACAGGCTGGTTCATTTTTGAAAGATGCAATAATTTGTGCACCACCGGCGGAAATGTCCATGAGCCTTCCCTGGCAGCACTCGCAAGTCAGGTCATGTTTCGAGTGCATCTTATCTAATGAATCATGCTTTGCACTGCGATGCCACATCAGAACTTTAACTTTCAATGACTCAGGGACTTCTACGCGATAATAACTTCTTCTTTCAACTACTTTAATTATTTCCGGAGCGTTCAGGACAATAGTACCGCCCAAATCTCCCTTAGCCTGCTGATTTGATGAAGGTTCAAGACTTACCACGGTTGTATCGAAAACGAATTTGCCAAAATTGTGTTTGAAAGAAATTCCGACAGGCTGATCAATCATAACATTTATCGGATGCTGTTTCTGATCCGAACGAAGACTTTCGATTCTCAGCCTTCCTGCGGCTGAATCAACAAGAAGTACCTTCGCAACGTGCCATTTGCCGCGAGATGAATACGACATAATAGCAGGTGTTTTTTCATTAATTACAGTCTTGATAACCTTTTCCGACTGTTCTTCACGAAGTGTTACCATCTCATTCATTTCAATCTCTCCCTTTCTAAATATGATGCAGCTTATATATCTCGCCAGATAAATTCCACTTGGAATTTATCCCGCCGCATCCGATCCCGCTTGTTTATACAGGAACTTCATTAAAAATATATAAATTGTTTTGTGACAAACAAAATTATTTTTATATATTCTAAAAAATATAAAACAATGAGACCTATAATAAAGCTATTCCATTATAGAACGAGCCACTTCCGGTAATAACATATTGAATGCCGGCTTAATTTTTTTAAATTTAATCGTGGTCAAAAATCATCTGCTGGACTTCAACGCCCTCGATAGCGTTTAGTTTATCTCCTAATTGTTTGCATTTGGCTGTATCACCCACGAGTTCCAGAATCAGCAGGCCGTTCATAGAGCATACTTTTCCATCTACTTCATGAAGTCCGATACGGGTTTTGATATTGCACCCGTATTCAGTTAGAAGATCCTGAACGCCCGGAACATGTTTGATACGATCAGTAATGTGAACACCGAGGATAACGTGCTTCTTTTTACCAGTCATTTTTCTATTTCCTTTCGGCTAATATTTAAGATTATAACTGAACTTTTGCAAAACTCTTATTATAATATATTCCCCTGTGCAACGAAGCAAGTTTTTACGCTGTTCATCTTTTCCGGAGGCATATTACCCTATAATTAAAAACGGACAATACTTCGGAAAAAGATATGGTTTCGTTTCTACTTATAAAAAAGGTTAGCTTGCATAAAACAGCAGAATTTTGTAATATTTTATATTGTATGAATGAAACTTATGATTTAAAGAGATTCGGAGCTGATAAGATTGCCTTTTTGGGCATGTTTGTTATATCTATTCTTATTGCCCAGTTTGTCGTTTCCATAAATTCTACTCTTGAGTTATCCGAACCGGTAGAACTGGCTCATGCGGGCCTGTCAATCTCCATACCTACAGGAAACGGCTGGCAAACCGCTAAACAATGGAAATATGAGAATAATGTTTTTATATTAAGCAGCAATTTGTCAACTAATCCGGGTTTGCCTGTCGCGGCGGTAAACTGCCGATATTTTTTTACATCACAAAACATGACCCTGAAAACCCTGCTCAATCAGCATATTGACGACCCGAATGCAGCAGTTATAAAAACCGGCGAGATACAAAAAGGAAATGTGACGATACAATGGGCGCATCTGGAACAGCCGTTCTCTGTTTTTATAGGCGTCGCCGAGTTGCCGAACAATCGTTCTGTTACTATCGAAGTATTTCAGATCACCTTCGAGATAGATATTGTCGAGAGAGTCTTCAAGCAAGTTACAGACAGCCTGGATTTCAGGGAAGATAATCCCCTTAAAACCGGAACTGAAATAGTCACAGACATTCAAAGCAAGGGACTTAATACTCTCATAGACACTCAAAATCAAATGACATGTTTCTTTATTCAGGATTCCGGAAATCGCAACATTGGTTTTAACATCGATTTGCTTGGTAATTCGACTAATGATGAACAGTACGGTATAAGAGGAGCAAGCCAACTGTTTTTCACCGGACGTAATCCGCAGGAACAGCTCACTTTATTTCAGTGCGATAAGAATCTCGGTACATATACATGGCAAAGCCGAACAATCACAAGAAACATGCAAATAGGCACTAAAATCTTTCTTAACAAATCAGGAACGATAAATGTCGCTAATCAAATCTACGATGAATATGATGAAAAATCCTATCTTAACGGCTCGAAGATAGTACCAAGTATTTTTCTTGAATTACTTATCAGCAGTATTGTTCAAAATAATGTTAAAGAAGCCGTTATTGACATAATTGACGGCGGCGGACGAATTTCGCCTGCCTTTTTTTCATTTAAACCGGCGGATAGTAACTCTGTGAATAGTTCTAACACAGTCACCCTCGAATTTCTTGATGGAAGGACCGCAAAGGAATTGTTTTATCTGGATGATGAAAACAGGATTATAAAAACAAACGGAGAATATAATCTCAAAAGAACAGATACCGACAGTATCGATAAAGAATTTCCAGGCCAGACAGCTTTCATTACGCAGCAAAAAAAGCTTCTCGGTCAAGGTGAATTATAAACTGAAAACCTTTTAGATTTCCCAATCTTTCGAGTCCTTGCAGAATTTATTCTGCAGTATTACCCCGATTATCGTAGGTACAATAATCGCAATGGGCAGAAACCATTTTTTCTCAAATACAAACTCCTGAATCTGCGGAGCTGTTCTCTCGTAGAGATATAAAAGCGCCATCGAACCGGCTGAGACCAAAATGCTCCCGCCAAGGCTGGTGAAAAGCATTATTGAAACCTTGAAAATAATAAACGAAATCATACCTCCCGCAACAAGCCCCGTAAGCGCACCCGTCCAGATAAACTGTTCAGGAAGATTACATGCATACCAAATTGCCGCGGCCATAATTGCACCTGCCGCCGCGCCCAATAAACTGACCCCCCACTTCATCATCGGAACAGAAAGAACCGCAAGAACTCCCATACCTATGAGACCACCGGCAAGCTGATTATTCAAACCCACAATCTGTCCGGTTACTGTCATTCCGAGAATCAATCCGATAAGCCCGAAACAAATTACGACTAATATCTTAAAAACGCGCCAGCCGTATAAAAGACAAACCGATCCGAAAGATATGAAAGTCAGTGCTTCAATCAAATCAAGCGTAATAATATGCTTCCAGATTAAATCTACTGGTACTATTGTCTGTCCGGCGGCTCCTGGACTTGCACCTGCTGTTTGTGCAAGAATACTAAAATCCATTTTATTCTCCTTACCCTTTAAATTAGATGAGTTCTGCAAAATTGAAGTTAGATATACTTTAATAAAGAAAAAATTGCTTATTTTTTAATTTTTTCTTTATTAAACAATTAACTTAAAATATTCATTAATAATTAGTTACAGCAATGTAACAGATTGTATGAAAAAAATCTTTTAAACCGATTTTCTTCATACAATATATGTCTAACTTCAATTTTGCAGAATCCTTTTTAAATTAGGCGAACTAAAATACTATTAGAACGCGGTTATATTATACCTATTTTATCGACCTGTTCAAACGATTTCCGTTAAGCTATGATTTTATTTATACTTGTGATTCCACTAAAAAACACTTTTTTAATTCTTTTAAGAAGCTTCTATAAGGTTGTTAAATTTATGAAATATTGACATAACCTCTTTATTATAAAGCAGTTGCAGTCAAACTTAAATTTTCCATGTGTAATTATGCACATTTATTTTAAAACGCATGTTTCTGTTCGCATTTGACTATTGAGCAGCTTTTGGATTTAATATCAAGATGATAGCAGTAATCGATTATAACATAGGAAATGTAAAAAGCGTCTGCAACGCATTTCGGCACATTGGCTGTAAAGTTGTATTAAGCAAAGACAAGCAAGTGATACGGAGTGCATCCGGTCTTATACTGCCGGGCGTAGCTGCCTTTGGTTACGCCGTAAACGCGTTGGGCTCTCTCGCAGATGTGATAAAAGAAGTTGCACTGCAAGGCAAGCCGCTGCTCGGAATATGTGTTGGCTACCAAATGCTTTTTGAAACCAGCTCTGAATACGGACTTCATAAAGGTCTTGGTCTTATCTCCGGCAATGTTGTTGCCATCCCGCAGGGAAGAGTCGTCCCGCACATGGGCTGGAACCTGGTCAAATTCCCGCAGGGGATGGACTTATTCAAAGGACTCGGAGATGAGAAGCATTTTTACTTCGCGCATTCGTTCCATGCAGAGCCGAAAGACGACGAGGCGAAAATAGCATATACCGAATATGGCCTGGACATTGTCGCATCCGTGCAGAAAGCCAACATTTACGGCACTCAGTTCCACCCGGAAAAAAGCAGCCGGGCCGGATTGCAGGTATTACAGAATTTCTATAACATTTGTAAGCGAGTATCTTAATAATGCTGACAAGAAGAATAATTCCATGTCTCGATGTAAAAGATAACCGTGTTGTTAAGGGCGTAAATTTCCTGAATCTTCGCGATGCAGGCGATCCTGTCGAGCTTGGTGCAAGATATAGTGACGAAGGGGCCGATGAACTTGTGTTTCTCGATATAACCGCAACGATTCGCTCGCGAAAGACGATAGTTGACCTCGTTAGAAAAGTTGCCGAGAACGTCTTCATTCCCTTCACAGTCGGCGGCGGCATCCGGACTGTTGAGCAGATTGACGAACTGCTTCGAAGCGGCGCGGAAAAAGTTTCCGTCAACACCGCCGCAGTTGATAATCCTGATTTGCTTGCCGAAGCGGCGCAGCGGTTCGGAAACCAGTGCGTCGTGCTGGCAATTGATGCGCGAAAGTCTAAAGAGCGAAAAGGTCACTGGCAGGTCTGCGTAAAAGCAGGCTCCGAGCCGACTGATATTGATGTTGTCGAATGGGCTGTTCAGGCGGAAAAACTCGGAGCAGGCGAAATCCTGCTTACAAGTATGGACGCAGACGGCACGAAAGCAGGTTACGACAACGAGCTGAACAAAGCTGTGACAGAGGCAGTCAATATCCCTGTAATAGCATCAGGCGGAGCAGGTACGCTCGAACATCTTTACGATGCAATCATTGATGGCGGCGCAGATGCCGTTCTTATGGCATCCATCACGCACTTCGGAAATTACGGTATCAGGCAAATAAAAGAACATCTACGCGATCGCGGCGTACCGGTAAACCTGTAAAGTGAAAAGACAAATATTAAAAGATGGTCAGCCGGTTTTTTGTCCTTTATTTTGTGAAACATATATATCCAGAAGACGCCTTATCATCTTTTGGTATTGTGTATGATGCTTTTTTGCCTGCTCTTTGAAAAAATTAACCGACATCTTGCTCAATCCAATAGTTACTTTAACCTGCTCTTCATTAAAAGCAAGTTCGCTTGGAGAAGGAAGAAAATCTTCTATTATTTTTATTTCGCCCAAAGGCTCATTCATGTATTTTATTTTCTTTTTCATAAATTCTTTTTCCCTTTCGCCAGTATCCGGCACCAATAATCCTGATAACACTCGTGCGATGGGTAAACCTTACCGTTAAAATACCATCGCCAACTTGCCCAAAACAGTAATAACGTTTTTCTTCATCACTGTGGTTAATATCCTCTGCTATCACACGATATGGATCGGAAAATGCATATTGTGCATGTGAAAAAACGATTCCATGCTTTTTCTGATTATACCTGTCTTTTTTACTGTCCCATTCAATACGAGTCTTAGTCATATTTATATTATATCAGTTATACATACAAAATGCAATATAAATTTACATATATATGTATTTATTTGTGAACTTGCGATTAACGATACCATAGACTCCCAAATGAAATATTCGAATATTTTATTTTCTCCCTTGCCCGTAATAAATACAGCAGATATACTTGAATATCGAGATTCGAGCAACTTTGAAATAACAGTACACAAGCTTCGCAGGATGGGCGAAAAGCCTGTGCTGTTTATGAAGGAACAGAAAAGAGCAAGACATTATATAGAAAAAATATAATTAATTGGAGACTAAACATGGCAGCCGCACTTTTACCCTTATTGGTCGTTATTGTTGCTGTTTTACTTTTTTTATTCTGGCTCAGACAATTTATCGACTTAATGACACAAAGTGATGATTCTTTCCCCGGTAAGTATGATAAACCTGTCTGGGTGGCTGTGTTATTGCTCACCGGCGCGATAGGAGCTTTAGTATATGTAATATACAAGGTTAAACAGGAAGCTAAACAGCCGGAAGATATTGAAATGGCTCCCAGAGATTATCCGGAATCCTGCCTCAAGTGCGGCAAGACAATTCCACCTGATGCGGCTAAATGCCCCTCCTGCGGCTGGTCTTACAACAATAATTGAAATGTTACCATACATATTTAAATCAAAATATATGTGTTTGTTAATTACGACAAGGAGATAGAGCTATGAAAACAAAAGTGAGATTTTATATAGTTATGTCGCTGATTGTTGCGCTGGGATTTGGTTGCGGGATGAATAAACTTATTCAGGAGAATACCGAAACCATCAAGGCTGCAGGCCAGTCGATAGAAAAACACCGTGAAGCAGTCGCGGCTGCAAAGAAGAATATGGAAAGCCTCGAATCGAGCCTGAAGGAAGTCAATTCACTTAAAGAACCTATGCAGGATCTGGCCGCTCTGAATACGAAGCTGGATGAAGTTGCCAAACTCAAAGGTTCGATGGAAAATCTCTCCGGCCTCCGAACGATGATGGCGCAGGTCGCAGATTTGAACGAGCCGCTGTGGCAGGTTGCTGGTTTGCAGAAAAACATGGAAGCAGTCGCCGGTCTCAGCGGGCCTATGGAAAAAGCTGCTCTTCTGCGCGAGCCGATGGAGAATGTTGCGAACCTGAAAGACCCGATGATTCAGGTTGCAGGTCTCCAGTCGGATTTGAAATCGGTATCACAGCTCAATCAGCCGCTTCGTGACGTAGCCGGATTGAAACAGACGATGGAAAGCGTTGCCGCTCTCGATGAGCCTATGAAGAATCTGGCTCAATTGCACGAGCCAATGATTCAAGTCGCCGCGCTGAAAGACTCTCTCAATAATGTATCGCTGCTTGAAAAACCAATGAAAGATTTGCTCATTCTGAAGGAACCGCTCGAAAAGATTGCTCTCGAAGGACGGCCGATGTCGTTTATTGGAAATCTCTCGAAAGCGGATTTTCTCGGCTTGATAATTAGTATTGTGGCTATCTTTTTCGTGCTTATGTTCATAACCGTATGGTGGGCGGTCAGATTGGGAACCAGGCCTCGTCCGGTTCCTTCCAAAATACCCGAAGGCACGTAGAACAATAAAAATAGAAAAAATAAGAAAAATTGATTGAAAAAGTCCAAAAAAGTGATATACTCTATGTATATTTATAAAGATTAGAACTCTTTAAGCATCAGGCGAAGACAACTAACCTTTCCAGCTTATCCATTTTGTGATTTACATATTAGGAGAAACGATGGTAAAAGTATTAAAAACTTCGGCTGAAGGAAGAAAATGTGCGTATCCAAACTGCAATCGCATCTTGAGTATATATAATCATGAGTCTTATTGCCACATACATCGCGAGAAGGAAGCTCAGTCGGTTCGTTTGCAGAAAATCCCATATCACCATCCGACTTCATAAACCGACTCGATAGAGCACCTTTTTGATGTAAAGGAGGGAGTTTAATTTTTTCTTTATCCGCTGCTGCTCACGGCTGTCCGGCTTTTTTCTTCGTATATACATTAATGTCTAAAAAGGACAAGGATGAACTTGATTGAGAATACAAATTCCGCTATGGTTTCTGATGAATTCGGAACTGATATTGCTATTACGCCGCAAGAGAAATTCGTCAGGGACGCATACCTTGCGATGGATGAAGCGACTGCACGCGAACTGGAGCGGCTGCGCAGCGAGGATGGTATCATTCCATCTTGCAAACTGGAATGTTCTTACTGCTGCCGGTTTCATATCCCTATGAACATTGCAGAAGCACACACCCTTGCACAATATATCAAACAGGAATTGTCGGCAGAGCAGATAAGCGACCTTCGGATACGAACTCAGCGATGGCACGCATGGGACAGTTCCAGACCGGGCAGATACCCATTCATTAGTATCGACGGCAAGACAGATTTTTCAAATTACGAACATTGCTGTCCCCTGCTGGTCAATGGCGCATGCATCGCCTATCCCGTCAGGCCCGTTATATGTCGAACGCATTTTGTCTGCACGAATCCGATTTTGTGCTTAGCGTCAAGCAAAAATATATCTACCCAGGACACTCCGGTTGTTCTGACTTCCATTGTCACTGCTGCGAATCCGTTTTCAATGGCGATAAAAAATCAAATCGAAAAAGCAGGCCTCGATTTCTCTCGTTCGATAATGCTCCTTCCTCACTGGCTTGCAATTCAAATGAACTGGGATTTCGCCATTTCACCGTGATTTCTCGCACATTTCCGGCAGGAATATAATCTACCTTCCCCGTCCATTGTCATTCCGAGCTTGTCGAGGAATCTGATAAATATTGTCATTGCGATTAGGCTGAAAGGCTGACGCGGCAATCTTCATAATATTCATGTCTAACTTGTCATTTTTTTCCTTTTTACCTTTTACATTTTTACTTGCTTTGCATGGTCACTCCTTATATACTTACTCTCTGAGATTTGACTTACTTTGAAGAAGCTTTGCCGTTTGTGCTTTCTTGGTTTATAATGGAAGGCGTGGGATGTTATATGGAAAATATATAAAGATAGATGAATAAAAAAATGAGAAAGTTCATTCCAAAATCATGTGAAGTTGAAGTTCTTTTTCTGAATCGACATACATGTTGCATATGTCATGACAAAGGGAAAGATGTTCAGATTCATCACATAGATGGTGACAATAGCAACAATGATATTTCGAATCTCAGCATTCTTTGCTTAGACTGCCACAGCCGCGTTACAGGAACACGTGGATTGGGTAAATCTTACTCTTCCTTAGAACTAAAACTTTACAAGAAAGAATGGGAAAACATCATTAAGAAGGAACATGGCTTCCACTATATCCAGAAAACCAAACGCGTTCCCAAAATCGAGCGACAATTATTTGTATACGAAGCAAAAGCACTCATTTACCGTATGCTTAGTGCTAAAGACTCTAATAAGACTTTTTTTGAAACTGGATTCGAGAATCTATGGCAACTTGCAATTTTAGAAGGGATACAAACAGAAATAATCGAGCATCTTGGTTTTGCCTTTGCTCTTTCAGCAATTTCCGAAGTAAACAAACCTGTCGCACTCGCTAAATCACTTCCCAAGTTTTTCGGATATCTTGGGAATCCTATTGGTGTTCCACTTCGAAAGAGTGATGAACGAGATATCCTCGAAGCAATAGATACACTCGAATTTGTTCATGACCTAAGTGTTGAAGAAAACAAGAGCTATAGAATACTCAGCGCTATAAAGAACGCGCTAAGCGATTTCATAGTGATTGCGATTAATTATCACAATTATCGATTGTACTTAAAAGCTCGGCGAGTTTTATATGAACTTTTTAAGAGTAGCACAACGAAATACGATAAACATGACAAACGATTGCCTAAGCTTGCCAAGGAACTCGACGGACTAAAAAAGGACATTCGTAAGGAGCTAAAGAGAGAGAATCTTAGCTGGAAGATATAAGGGATTTTGTTAGGGAAACCGAAACGGTGTCCGGTACAATTGTTTACAGGAGTGAAATCTGCCTGATGAAATAGAAGACGGCTGGAATTTAATATCGCG
>JAFGEF010000037.1 GCA_016931715.1 Sedimentisphaerales bacterium | reverse complement strand
CAGAATGACGCCAAACAGGCAAAAGCTGAAGCTGACAGAAAAAACAAGCCGCGATTTCAAGAACCTTTATCTTGATACGAAGATTGGTCAATTGGATTGTTTGAGCTTGATAGATGGAGTTGGTGATTACAATCAGGTAAAGCAGGCAAGCAGAACTATGAAACTTGGCAAAGTAAAAATACACGTTTTGGATATCGATGCTTTAATTAAAGCGAAGAAAGCGTTAAATCGCCCTCGTGACAGGCAGGTAATCATACAGCTTGAAGCCATAAAAAAGCTTAATAAAGAGAAATAATTCAAAATGCAACGTGTAGGTTATTCAGTTGCTAAAGCAGAGACCTGTGCCATAGCGAGTGCACCATCAATCAAACCAGATTTTATGCTTTAATCAATAAACGTCCTTATTAATCTTTGCCCATAAATAAAACTCATACTATCAAAAAAATGATAAGGTGTCCCCAGATATCAGACCATTCTATCAATTGAGTTTAGGTGAATTTATGGAATCAGTATATAAAAATATAACCGATACTATTTTTCCAGATCTTTTATTTAAGGTCATATAATAAGCTACTTTACTTTGGCATAATATGCTTAGAACTACGTATTTTTCATATTTATAGAATCTTTCCGTTATATGACCTTCCAAAATAGCCGAAAAATAATAGCGAAAATAAGAGCTATTATTTAATGATAGGCAAATTTCATTTGGGTAGGATAATTTAGAGGAAAAATAAAATGATTGAACAGAATATAGAACTTCCAATTATTGAAAATAATATTCAATGGAGAGATATTATAGATGAATGCAAAAGTGATCTTCTCAAGGTCGATCATCTTACAGAATTCGCTGTTATTGAGAATGGCAAGGTGAAGGCAATGTCTCCTACGACACCTTATGGTATTGCGACTGTAACTTGCTTTGGAATGAATGCACAATTTAGTTTGTGGATCACGCACAAAATAGATTTCTACAATCTTAAATTAGCTCTTCAATATCATGAAAATATTAGTGAGTATAAAAAATTACTAAATGATCGTGTCCAGCATTTTAAAGCTAACGCCGGTAATAAAATTACACAATTAATTGAGATAGAAACTTGGTTGCAAAATGCCATAACACCAGAAATACTTGTCGGAGATTTTACAAGTCTGGCTGAACAAAGAAGGGGATGGTTTACAAGACTATTTGAATCATCATTACCAAAATTATATATTTGGTTGTGTCCAGAAGGTTATTTACAAAGACTTGTTCAAAACAATTTTACACCATTAACTGGTAGATTATACTTTGACATTTTCAGACCATTAGCTAAGTGGGAGCCTGAAATTTAATTGATCATTACATAATATATAACGAAGAAATTCGTTTAATATTTATAAATTTATCTTAAGGAATATTTCTATGACAAATCAATTACACAAAGAATCGTTTCTAACGATATATCACAAAGGCATTTGGAAAGCAGAACCTGGAATAGATGAATTCTATTCACCTGGAGAAATATTCATAAAAGTCAATAATAAAAAATCTTCTAAAGTTCAAGTTTCTTTAGGAAAAGATGATATTCCAGATAAGAATAATTTGATAGAAATTATTGATGAGGTTTCACAAGCAATGATTAAGTCGCTGGGCTGTGAAAGAGTATATTGTGTCTCGCTTTGTGAAAGTGAATCTGATCTTCATTTTCGACTTTTCCCTCGATATCGAGAAGATGAAGGATTTTTGGACGAATATGATAAAGAAATTGAAGACACTAATGATGGTTTTGCTCTAATGGCAAAATGGCGCAGACAATTTATTCTTAAAAATTTATGTACTGATAAAGAGTTTATCAACAAGCTAAGAAAGAAACATTATGAGGCTATAAATAAAGTATGGCGTGAACTTCGCAACAAGTCTTAAACAAATAGCAGAATTAAATGATGTCTGTTGTGGAAACAGAATGTTATTTAGTACATTTATGAAAATCATTCTTTGTTATTCAATCAAGCTAACTTCTTGCCATGGTCCGAAACTTTTTATTTCTTCCTGAGTGTTTTCGTATTTGTCGTCAGGAATAATCATAGCGGCCTGGTCGGGATGACTCGAACAGTATTTTTCGATTTCATCCAAATCCATAATCATAAAAGCAGTTGACAGCACATCCGCGACAGCGGCAGACGGGGCAGAAGACCATGAAGCAATTTTTCCCTCGACAGGGTAACCTTTTCTCGGGTCGATGATATGACCACTTTTTTTAATTCCCGAGCTGCCCAACGCCCGATTGCATAAAAACGGACGTGCCAAAACCTGTTTGCGATTATTCGGATTGCTCAAAGACAAAGGCCAGCCCTTTGTGCCGGGCGGAGCATCAAGAGCCAGAACAGAGCTGAATCCGCCCGAAATCAGCGCAGTGTTAATGCCCCATTCCCGCAATAATTCCGCCATTTTATCAACGGCGTAACCTTTACCCACGCCGCCAAGGTCTATCTGAAGCGGGCTCACAGAAAGCCAAATCGCATGAAGTCTTTCGTCAAGCTCGAACAAATGCATCCCAACGTGCTGCATGGCTTTATCAATCTCTTCCTGAGACGGAGTTCGCAATGAGCCATCCTTATTGTGCCAGCAATTGTACAGGGGACCGATAGTAATATCGAACGTTTTATATGTCTGCTCATACATCAGATAGCTGATTTTGAGGCACTCGAATGCGTCGAGACCAAGACGAAAAACCTTTTTTGCAGGAAGGTGATTAATTCGTGTTATATCGCTGCTTTCGGCAAATCTGCTGAGCTCGGCTTCTAGCCTGTCCAGCTCGAAGAAAGCGGCATTAGCGGCCTGACCTGCATATTTCTCGTCTTCATGAACGATATAAATCTCAAAAGTTGTCGCCATCGCCTCATACGAGAAACGTTTCATACCGGGAATTACCGCGGTAGTTTTATCTATGGAATTTGTCTGTTCCCTGTCTTTGTTCATTTTTCAGCCTGCTGATTTATTATTTCATTCGGGTCAGGTCCGGCGTTTGCAATATCCCAAAGGTCTTTGCGCACAAAGCCATACAGTTCCACCCGGGGACGCAGCCAGATATAATACGGGTCTTTCTCTATCAAATACATGTACATATGGCGCTGTTCGGGCGGGATGGAATCATCGTAGAGCTTTTTCGTTAAATCCGTCTCTATAGATGGTGACGCGATTATCAAAGAAGCAGAAGGCTCCTTAAAATCAACTTTATCTCTCCATGCTATCGATGAGAACGAGCGTAAATACCAGGGCAGAGGCCAGTAATCGTGACCCGGGAAAATAACCTCGATGTACATATTTCTGCCCTGCGGATGAGCTTTTGCATAAAATTCGATTTTTTCCAGCGCTGCATAAATCTCGTTAGTCGGATGAGCATACACATAAGGATTCCGGCTGTCGGCATAATATTTATAATTATTCAGGTAAGACAACCAGGCAAGATGAATAGCGGCGCCCAATAATAAAACAGATACTATCATGCGGGGAACTTTCCTGTAAACAAGCTGTATCAATACAGAAATCCC
The DNA here is from genome assembly GCA_016931715.1 of Sedimentisphaerales bacterium. GTDB lineage: Bacteria > Planctomycetota > Phycisphaerae > Sedimentisphaerales > Anaerobacaceae > JAFGPS01. The sequence continues at coordinate 28,408 of JAFGEF010000037.1, read as the reverse complement.
GAAACCAGCCAGCAGAATCATGCCATGTAAAAAACTTAATGCGCACCATGGTGTTTTATATGGCATGACGGAATAAATTACAGTTAGAATCAATGTATAAAAACCGATGAATCTTAAAAAGCTCATATCAGCATACGAAATCCCTTTTTTAATAAAGGAGGCAATAAAACCAATAACCGCTAAAATAACAACTAAGCTTTCAGTCCAAACGGGCCCGCTCTTAAACCTGTAAAATATCAGTATTCTCAGGTAATAGTACCAGGGATGATTATGTATGTCACTGTCCCCTGCACGATTCAAATATGTTTTGTAAGTAAGAACAGAGTCGAGAATTCCTTTTGGATTTGTAAAAAAGGAAGAAAAGAAAAGAGCAGAAATAATAACCGCCGCAGCCAAACCAGCAAAAAGGTACGAAATTTTTATCTTCCTGATATTCTGTTCTGAAGGCTCTTTTTTCCGGCCCAAAATCATCCCCGCCGCGAGCGCAAGCGCTATCGAACCTAAATTTATGATAAACGTTTCTTTTGAGGCATGCATTAGTCCGAGGAATACACCCACCATGATTATCCATATAATTTTCCCAGTGCGGCTGTATCGGTAACCTGAAACGATAATGCCAAAAGTAAAGCATACGAGGAGCATTTCCTGAATGTAATACCTGCTGTAAAAAACCATCGCGGGAGAAATTGCGGTTAGAATCGCGGCGAATACCGAAGCGTTTGAGCCGAGTCCATCTGCTATCAGCATGACGAAAAGAACCAGCAGGACACCGCAGCAAACCGGCACAATACGCAAAGTGCATTCATTAGCTTTGGCTAATGTATCAGCCGAAGACAGCCATGCAGGGATTAAGGTCAGATAGTTTAGAGCCGGGCCATGATACTCATGCGGGTCATACCTGTATATATTTTTCTCAAGCAGCTTGCCGAATTTTATGGCATGAACAGCTTCGTCCCCATGCATGGGGCGCTGGCTGAGCCGCGGCAGGCGCAGCAGGAGCGCGGCGATTGTCGCGACCAAAATAAGGACGCAACATTTTTTTGTCATATTATTTGGATTCTAATTCCTTGCCGTAAACACTTACCTCGATATAGTGATTCATATCGTCGTTCGAGTTTTTATTACTGTGAAGACGAACATACCGGCCTTTTACGCCATTTCCTTCAATAAGTTTGCCTTCATTGGTCTCGATATAATGCAAGTTCTTGCCGATACCGAGGCCATATGAATTATCAATATCGTTATTAAAAATTGTTTTTACATCTGTGAGAAAATCAGGGTCACTGGCGACCTGAACAATAACATCGAAATAAACCCGGGGCTGCAAATGATAATGCCAGACTATGATAGCCCAAATTTCATATTCTTTGCCAAGGTCAATCGTAACATGCTGTTTAAGAGGCATTAACTCAACAAAACAGCCGTCTGAAGCCTCCTTGTCGCCGTCTGTAATATATTTTAATCTCCCGATAATCGGGTCATTATCACTGCTGGTTATAGGCTTGCCGAGTGACACAAGTTTCGTACCGGGAGGAGCTAAAAATGGAGGGCGGGGCTTGCCGAGAGGTTTCTCAAGTTTTTCAACAACAATATCCTGCGGCGTACCTACAAACATTGCAGTAGGCAGGTTAACTTCAATTGGTTTCCAGCCGGTTTTATCAATTGTATCCTCGCTCTTTTCCCTGGCTGTCGGGGCGGCAGGCTCATTAGCAGCAACTGCCCGAAAGGTTAGACTTGCTGCTATAGCGATAAACGTTACAAAAAAGATAACTTTCAAACTTCGGCTAAAACTATTCTTAATCATTTTTCTTCGACCTTAACAAATAACAATTGCCTATTATCAACATAATTGTGCCAAATCACAAAATTTATCGATATAAATAACTAATTCATGCTATTCTATTTGTATGACGTTGTCAAGGCGACAATTAGTATAATTATCAGGCAATTTTTTCAAAAAATTTTGTTGGGTATGCAGCTAAGGCTTTGTAAATACAACAGTTATCTCTTATTTAATAAAAAAAACAGCGGGAAAAAGACTATTCAGCTCCCCGCTGCTTATTACTTGCAAGAAAATTTCTCAAATTTAGAAAGTTATAATTCTTTATGTACTGCTGCCGCCAACTCTGCCTAAAATAAGAGCTAAAATTAACATAGCCGCACAAATCGGTATAAGCAGTTTTAGACTCTTTTGAATTGTAGAGCCTTTTGACAAATTGCCGATTGTTTTAGGAATAAGAACTCCGCCAAACAAGCCAACCGCAAAGATAATTCCGAAAACACTGCCGAAATTTTCCGGATGTTTGGAATTCGTTACACCGACAATAGTCGGAAAACACGGAGCGAAGAAAAATCCCGCACAGGCCGCCAGAGCGCTCGACCAGATTGCGCCTGTTTTTCCCATTCCGAGAATTACAAGCCCTGCTATGAGAGCGGCACCCGCAACGTACATTCCGCCATATTCTGTAATATTTCCGATTTGGCTCGATATCAACCTTCCGGCCATCATCGCTATTGCAAAAGCTGATAACATTTGCTGTGATGCAGCATCAACTACGGAACCTTCAAGGCCCGGAAGGTCTCTGCTTATAACTTCCTTACTATATGGCACTAACCAGTTACAAAAAGAAGATTCAAGACTGATGTAGCAAAACAGGGCTAAAGCGGCGACTAAAACTACTGGTTCTTTAAGCAAGGCAATAGCATCCCCGATTGTAAAACCCGCAGCGACTGAAGGAAACTTTGCTATCAAAGCAAATAATATTGGAACAAGAACAATAATCGCCAAAACTGAAATTGCCTTTTCATACGTTGTTTTTCTAAAAAGAAAACTTACCAATAACGGCGTAATAAAAAGACCAAGCCCAAAGAAAACATTACCTAAATTACTTGCAGCAGCAGGATTTTTACCTTCAAATAAAACTACCGGAATCAGGGTATTGCCTGCCGTGTTAAGGGCCATTGCGCCAAAGCCCAACAATAAGCAAGGTATTACTGCCATTTGATAAGTCTTGCCGTATGCAAGCATAAAGATACAGGCAGATGTCGCTACAAACCCAAAAGCTGCTACAGGTTTATAACCAATCTTATCTGTAACAACACCCATGATCAGAGAGGCTATAAGACATGTAAACATGAATGCGGAAATAAGCGAGCCAAATTTTCCCTGATCGATTTTCAGCCTGGGCATTAGTTTTACGCTGATAGAGCCGAGAATTGAAAAACACATACCCAAACCAAAGACACATAAAAGAGCTACCAGTTTTTCCATTTTACTCTCCTTGAAATAAAGTCCATTTGATAAAGAGATACACACATCCTTCAACTACATTTTCTAATATTTTATCAATATCATATTTAAGATGTCTATAAGAATAAAAAAAAATCTATAACACTCTTTTTGAAATGTTCATATTTTAATATGCTTAATTTTTTCTTGCTTCTATTGTCTTATCTGAGCAATGATTATTAAATGCGTATGTATAAGCACAACTATCGCAAATACAAGAGCCGTATAGCGATGCATCAGTATAAAAAGTTCCTGCCAGTACGTCCCGAAATACGGCAGCATACTTAAAATGATAGACATAATTAAAGGCAGGGACAGGAAAATTATCAGCCAAAAACCAATCTTTTGCCCGATACGCGACTTTTTATCGGACGAATCCTCGTTTATTTTAACAAGAGTTACCCGTTCAACGAACCTCTGAAACCATGGCCAGTCTTTCGTATTAAAGATGCTTTTACCCGCCCACATAACAGCCAGGACTGCCAGGCAGATTGCCAGAATAGGTGCAAAAGTGGCATGAATCATAATTAAATATCCTGATATATGCTCGCCCTTAATTAGTGTTGGATAAAAGCCGGTAACTGCTAAAATTATAAAACTCAGAAGAGCCAGTAAATATACAAGTTTTCTAATTGCACCAGCGAAAGTCAGCTTCTGTTCCAGAAAAACAAGCGTGCAAATATGAACAAATGTCCTGATGGGATGCTTCAAGCATTCCTTATCGAGTCCGATAAAATAACTCAAAACTATACCGATAATAGTAATTAAAAACGCATATATTGAAATTTTCTGATACATATCAGCCAAATTTTAATTTCCTTTGCCGAAAATTTTAGCAATACACATTAAAGCCCTTAGTGCGTAAAGTAATAACACACCAGCTATAACCAAACTGCAGCAAATGCAGATTATCTTCATCCATGGACGGAAAATAAACGAAAAGGCAAATGCCTTCGTATAAAATGGTTTCAAATCCTCGAATTCAATCATTTTTCTGGTCGATTGCCATTCGTCTGCTACAGGAGAATCAACCTTTACCTTACCGAAGAAGAAACCGGATTTTGTTTCATGGCAATCAGTACAATATCGAACACCCAGCGCCTGTGCAGCGGGCCTGACGTTATGAGCAAGAGGCCAAAGATACGGCTGAGCTATTGCATGTTCCTGCTCGGTCAATGTGCCTGAATCATCGAGACTGTAGAGTTTACCTGCACTAACATAAGCGGCCTTCCCTTTTACTGATGTATTTTTACTCAAAGCAGTAATGGAATTTTGAATCATTTCCTTTGTTAGTTGAGGCCAGCCGTAACGATATGTCATTTCAAGCTTATCAAAAACAGGCTTTACAACTTTTTCAACAATGCTAATTTGAATCGGCTTAACCTCATTATTGTCAATAACCGCCCAGAAACTCGGCCATAAAACCTTATGAGGTGCAAGTTTTTCATCCTGAATTGTCTGGATTTCTCCGGATACGATATCTGTAATAATTCCGCCCTGCTTAGCTAAAACAGGCGATAAAATATGAGGCAGGGCATCAGGCTCTTTATTTACATTCGGCGTGCCCAGGCGATGAGCACGTGAAGTTTTTGTATATACCGCTTCTTCCCGCGGCCAGGGTCCTGAATGACAGGCTGTGCATGTAAGTTTATCGAAATGCACACTCGGAATCCCGGGATGTGTCGGAATAGGCGCTCCGAGTCTGCCTGCTATGGGTATTCCATCACCATCCGGAAGATGACAACCCTGACATGTACTTGAGGAAACCAGAGGATTATCAGAAATACCTTCCTCTTCGGGATAACCTCGTATTATATTATGATCGAGACCATTACGGTGACAATCAACGCATTTCAGTCCCGCCGTAAGATGTATATCCTCATCCTGTGTCCATTTTTCAGTTTTATTGTTCGACTCCTGGTGCAAATTGGAATGACAATAATAGCATCTGTCATTCGGCACTTCTCTTACAAGATCGAAAAGCACTTCATTTTTTACACTAAAGACTTCTTTCCTGTAAGTTACCTTTGGCTCGTTTCTTACACCCGCGGGACGAAACGGGTCATAAAAATCATCCATCTGTGCCGCAGAACCGGAAACTTCCGCAAACTCACTCGAAGCGGCGGCAGCCCAGCGGAAATTCTGATTTGTCGAAACCTGAACCGAATAACCCGTCACACTGCCCAAATTGAGGCCATAATGTCCATCATGACACACAAGACAGTTTATCTCAAGCTTGCCGGAAACAAACTGACGTGCACCGTCAGTTCCTTTTGCCTTAATTTCTCCAGGACCGCCTCCGGGCATATGCCTGCCGAATATGCCTGTGAACTTGAAATCCGACAAACCGAGCTGTTCGGGCTTATATGTTCCGGGCCATTTTCGATATGAAAGAGGAATCTGCGTACACAGCTTGGAATCGAAATATATCCAGGGCTGTCCCTGCCTGCCCGGTGGAACATTGCTGTCAACCGCGTTGAAGTGCCATCCATGCTTTATAGAGTCATAACTGTGACATTCGCCGCAGGTTAAACGAGTCGAAAAAGGCAGCGGTTCATTCGTATCAGCTTTAATCTGCGAACCTTTCTCACCATCTTCAGTCTCAGGAAAAAGGGGAATGATATGAATAGGAGTCTTCATGCTCCCGTCGCCTTCGTCGCCAAGAAGCGGCTCCGCTTTGTTACTCTCTGCCGCAATAGCAAAAAGACCGAATATCAGCAAACAAAAAAAACCGAGTAATAACGCTGCTCTGTTCAATATACAATAATCCCTTATTTAATTCGTCAATGTACTAAATACTCTTTTAAGATATATGCTTACGCTTTAAATTCTTCCGGTTTGAAATCGAGTTTTCGTCCTGCTTCGATTGCTTCATTGACTTTCAAGACGGTAACTGCCGTTTCAAATCCGATTTCAGCGGGGCAATTCAATTTTGCCTTGCCTCGTATTGAATCGAAGAAATTCTCCAGGTGCGGCTGATGAACCAGCTTACCTTCCATAGACACAGGAATATCATAAGCTGGAGGCGTAGGTGATTCGCGAACATCAAGAATTACGCCTGTATCTTCCGAAGGAGCTTTCTCTTCTTCTTCGATCGCTGTAATATAACCAAGCTTGGTCCAGGGTTCCCATTTTGCTATATCAACCCATGATTCACGATACATTGTTCCTCGCCCTGAAGATTCCGAAATCACTAATGTACCTTCAACACCCATAAACTGCTCAAAATATCCCTGAGCACTGTTTGTAGTTATAGTTTGATAAAACGCCCGTACAGTTCCAAGTTTTGTTTCATATTCATAAATTGCCATAACATGGTCATACCAGTCATGTGCCTTCCAGTAATCAATGCCGCCGCTGGCGATTACTGATTTCGGATTGGCTTCGAGGAACCAACTGTATATATCAATCTGGTGTGAGCCGAGATCGACTATGGGACCGCCGCCAAGACCTTTATACCATCGCCAGTTTCTGAACTGCTGCATCGACTTAAAACCATACTTTTCGAGTGTGGCGGTATCAATATCAGCATCCCGAATCGCGCCCAAATCTTCACATGAATTCTTGCCGCGATTCCACTGGCCATTAATAGTAGTAATCTGACTCATTAAATTCGCTTCTTTGATAAGTTTATTATAGCAGTGCTGATAACGAGGATTACTTCGCCGCTGATGACCAATCTGAAGGAGTTTGCCTGTTTTTTTGGCTGTCTCGACCATTTTCTTTGCGCCTTCAATGGTATTAGACATTTCCTTTTCGCAGTACACATGCAATCCCGCTTCGAGACAGGCACAGGCATGTGGAGAATGCCAGAAATCCGGCGTAGCTATAATTACAGCGTCAAGGTCTTTTTGGTCTGCCAGCATTTCCTGATAATCTACGTAATCCTTGACATCATGACCCTGAGACTGGAGGATACGTGAAGTCCTTCGCAGATTATATGTTTTCCATATATCACAAACCGCTTTGAAACGGATACCCGGTATATCTTTACAAGCATTCAAAAGAGCCTGTCCCTGGGCGCCTGCGCCAAGCAATGCTACATTTAAATCGTCCGGTGATTCGCCGCTTTCGGTCTGACCAAGAATATAAGGTGAAAATGCCAAACCTGCACTCACTGCTGCCGTACTTTTAAGAAAACTGCGTCTGTTGATACTATCTTGCGATGTTGTATGTTTCATTTCTTACGATTACTCCTATAAAAAATTTATCGGAATCAGCAATATAACAGGCAAATTTTTGACTGTCAAGCATGCTTTTTTGCATTCTATCGGATTATTCAGCATAAATTATATGCAGTACCATTATATAGACGTAATATAAAGGGGAAATAATATCAGATAGACTCAAAAACTAAAAAATTTACCTTATAAATCCCCGGAAAGAAACATGGATAGCATTAAGCCTGTTTTATACCATCCAGATTTCCTGTCTGAATATCAGATTTTAATGTAAAAATAAGAATTTATAACTTACATATCCAGCGACCAGCCTTCTCGATAGGTCGGTTTGGCATATGCAGTAGCATTGGCATTGTTAGTGAATGTCATATTTTCACCATCCCAAATAAGCTTCTGGTCAAGGAACTTTAAAGCAAGACAGCCCATTACTACCGATTCTGTAAATGGTCCTGAATAGTCGAAGTTTGAAACAGCATCAGCCGGTTTTCCTGCTTTGCAGGCATCCATCCAGTTACTTTCATGGCTGGACATTCTGCTCATGCCTCTGCCCATTCCCATACCTCTGCCGCCCATGCCTCCGGCTCCGCCCATACCGCCTGTTCCTCTGCCGGTGCGCTCACCGGCTGCTGCACTGCCAACAGCGCCCATGAAATTACCTCTGCCGGGAGTAGTTGTCGGATTTGCGTTTTGGAATTCCTGCATAAGCTCACGAGGAAGTATTGTCGGACTGTCGCCATACTCACCTGTACGAATGATTCCTTTTGTGCCTATGAATATAGTACAGCTTTGAGCTGTCCCGATACGAAGTTCGGGATTATCGAGTAATGCCGGTCTTGCGGGTTTCAGGCCGCCGTCATACCAGCTTAATTTAAGCGGAGGCATCCCTTCGCGGGCAGGAAATTCAAAACGAATTATCGAAGCCATCGGGAATGTCTGGGCATTAACGGGGCTTGCGCATGCCTCCACATTTGTCGGGTATTTCAATTTGAGGCCGCTGAATGCACAGTCAAGTACATGGCACGCCATATCTCCAAGGGCGCCGCAGCCGAAGTCCCACCAGCCTCTCCAGTTGAAAGGCGCATAGGTTTGCATTCCGCCGCCGCGTGTATTATTAACATCAGGAAACTGTGCATATGGTCTGAATGGAGCAGGACCAATCCAGAGATCCCAATTCATCCCTTCCGGAACCGGAATTTCCTGCGGGGGCATGTTCACGCCCTGGGGCCAAATAGGCCTGTTTGTCCATGCATGAGCTTCAGTAATATCTCCTATAACATTATCGGCAACCATCTTTTCAAATGTTTTGACGCTGCTTTGAGAATGTCCCTGGTTGCCCATCTGTGTAACTACCTTGTATTTTCGGGCTGCTTCGGTAAGCATGCGGGCTTCCCAAACATATTTTACCATTGGCTTCTGGACATATACATGCTTGCCGCGTCTCATGGCTGCCATTGCAATTACAGCATGAGAATGGTCAGGGGTAGCGACAATGACTGCTTCGATATCTTTCTGCTTTTCGAGCATTTCCCTGAAGTCTTTATACTTCGCGGCGTTAGGATAACTGTTTCCCACCTGAGTCAGATATTTTTCATCACAATCGCAAAGAGCAACAATATTGGCTCCGGCGCCGGCACATGCCCGGAGATTTGAACCGCCCTGCCCGCCGATTCCTACTCCCGCCACATTGAGTGTGTCACTTGGCGCCTGCACTCCAGCGCCTCCCAGCACATGTCTGGGAACTATCGTAAAAGCTGCCGCGGCAGCCGCAGTACCTAAAAAATTTCGCCGGGAGATTTTCGTATCTTTCTGTACGGTTTCTTTTGTGTTTCCCATAATAATGCTCCTCAAAATGTTCAACTTTTTCGCTATTCAAGAGCCGCTCAGACAGCAATCGCGCCTCCCTCTGAGGCTTATGCTTGATCGCAAATCTGAGCGGACACTTTCTTGTCTCTCGTCGCTTGTGTCTCGTTGTGTCGAGGCTGATGTCGAGGGCGTCTCACCCTCGAATCGCTGGCAAAATGCTCGCGACACAATTACCAGTCACGGATAACAAGTCACTTTTTCAGCGGCTTCGGTGTCGCATCAGCTTTCAAATCACCGAGAGCAAACTGAATACCGCGAAGATAATGCTCAAGTATCGGAGCAGTCCATGTCACAGCATGCTCGTGCCCAAGAGAGCAGTAAAATACGCGTCCTTTTTCCCAGTTCTTAATCCAGGATATACCGGTATCTATATCCGTAGGTTTCTGGCCGCGGACACCTTTTGTCGTTTCATCGCTCATATCAAGGCTCATTAAAACGAGCTGTTTATCACGGGAATACAAAGGCGGTTCAGTTCGATATATTTCATCGACCAGTTTGAAACCTTTGCCCTGAAAAGGCGCCATCAGGGGATGATCCGGTTCATCAATTTTAACTGCCCATTGATTTCTGCCGGCAGTCCAGGGATGACCTGAAAATTTGCCGCCAAGCATCTCGCTGGCTTCCGGCCAAACATTTGCACCCGTATAAAAAGCATCGGTTCCCGCATGAATTGCCATAATACCTTTGCCGCCCTTTACAAAATCCATAAGAGCTTTGCACAACTCCGGCGTGTTAGTCGGACTGAGAGGCAGACTGACAGAATTGTTCAGACAAACTGCATCGAACTGAGCAAGATTTTCAGCACTGAACATGTTAATATCGCTGCTTACGACAGCAGTGAAAGCACCTGTTTTTTCACCCATAATCTGTAAAGCTTTATTCCAATATGGAATGCTGGTGTGCGGAAATGCACCCTGACCAAGAATATCAATTACGAGTAATTTTCTCGGCTTGGCTGGTTCGACAACCGCTTTGGTCGGCATTGCTTCTTCCATTTTCTTAATTTCTTCTTCCGTAGGACCGCTCTGCTGCTGGCCTCTTGTTCCACCCAAACCCATACCAGTTCCTCTGCCCATACCCATATTCATACCTGTACCACGTCTGTTACCACCAGCCCTTGTTCCGGCATCGCCTGTTTCGGCGGCATAAGAAATTAAAGCCAGTGACATAATAACCATAACTATTACACTAAATTTTAGTATTTTTCTCATCATTCATACTCCTTATTTATCAAACTGCGCATCGAATGCTATTTGTGAAGGTTTGAAGTCTGCTTTTTTAATAAAGGCACAAGACTCTTTTGCGCCGTGTTCGCGATCCATGCGGCTGTCTTCCCACTCAATCGAGAGAGGTCCCTGATAGCCAATATCATTTAACGCGACAATAATTTCCTCGAAATTGATGTCACCATGTCCGATTGAGCGGAAATCCCAATACCTTCTCGGATCGGCAAAATCAGTATGACCTCCGAAGACACCTACTGTCCCGTCACCGTGTCCCCACCATACGTCTTTCATGTGAGCATGGAAAATCCTGCTTCCGAAAGTCCTGATAAACTTAACATAATCCACGCCCTGGTAGCCAAAATGGCTCGGATCGTAGTTGAATCCGAAGCATTTATGATTCTTTACAGCCTTTAAAGCACGTTCTGCAGAGGCAATATCGAATGCTATCTCAGTCGGATGCACTTCGAGAGCAAATTTGACTCCCTCTTCCTTGAAAGCATCGAGAATCGGAATAAACCTTTTCGCGAAATCCTCATAACCGGCTTCAATCATTCCGGGTCCAACCGGCGGGAAAGAATAAACGAGATGCCAGATAGAGCTGCCGGTAAAGCCGCAAACGACTTTTACACCGAGTTTTTTGGCTGCCTTTGCCGTCTGAATCAATTTTTTCGCCGCTCTTTTGCGAACACCTTCAGGGTCCCCGTCTCCCCAGACATCAGGAGGCAGAATCGATTTATGGCGCTCATCGATATTGTCACAAACACACTGCCCGACAAGATGAGTGGAAATTGCCCATACGTTCAGGCCGTAGCTTTTCAGCATTTCCTTCTTTTCCTTGCAGTAAGTATCGCTTTGAAGCGCTTTATCCACATCGAAATGGTCACCCCAGCAAGCCAGCTCCAGTCCATCGAAACCCCAGCCCGATGTCTTTTTGGCTAACTCTTCAAGAGGTAAATCTGCCCATTGTCCGGTAAATAGTGTTACAGGTCTTGCCATTTTTTTCTCCTTATCAATTAATAAAAAACTTTTATATTTACAAGAGTTCTATTTTTTTTACTGATTTTTTAGTTTCATTGAGGTTCTATCCATATATTGCGAAACCAGACTACATTACTGTGTTCCTGCAGCAGAATCGGGGCGGGATTAGGCCCTTCTGGCTGTCCGGCTCCTGTTTTATTGGGTATTTCAACGTTATCGTGAATTGTGATTCCGTTATGCACGACTGTTATTTTTGCATTCTCGACTTTCGTGTCGCCGTCATATCGAGCCGCTCTGAACGTAATATCATAACTTTGCCATTCCCCAGGTTTGGCACAGGCATTTTTATCGGGTGCCTTAAATGTATATATCGCACCGCAATCATTATTTTTCGGTTCCAGGCCGTATGAATCGAGTATCTGCACTTCATATCTTCGCTGAATGTAAACGCCGCTGTTGGAACGAGACTGACCTCTGATGCCGGCATCCATATCCGGGTATTTAAATTCCACGTGCATTTTGAAATCCCGATAGTTGTCTTTGGTCATTATTCCGCCGGTTCGCGGTACAATTTTCATCGTGCCGTCTTCAATCTCCCAGCGAACAGGTCCGCTTCTTTCAGCGACCCACTGCGAAAAATCAGTGCCGTCAAAAAGCACAATCTTATTATCGGATTTACCAGAGTCGATTGTGACCTTGGGCGGCTGGGCATAATCATTCCAAACACGCTCGATATCTTCAAGATTGGGCTTTCCTTCATGCACAAACATTCTATACTGAAAAACGTAGTCTTTGCCTGGCTCCATTACCCATTCGGTTTCCACTGAGGGACAATAAACAAAATAAACATAATCGGCATCCGGTATAATACGCATAGGTTCGGGATGCTGGAAATTATTCGGATTACTGAATATTGTCACGCCTTCCCATTTGCCATTTATGGCGCCGGACATATCACACCATCGCGAACGCGTCGCATTTGCATTAACCTGAGTTTTGCCTTCGCTTGTCAAATATGCCTTATTCGCTCCTGTCCATTCTCTGGCGCCTCGATAGGCAAATCCGCCGTAGCGATATTTCTCCTGAATCAGCGGCTTATCTGTAATATTTCGCTGGGTGGACTTAAAATCAACTATCCAGTATCCCTTCTCCAGGTTGCCAATATTATACACACGAACATCCCATATTTCATTGAGGATAACCTTTTCACCTTCTGATGTTTTCAGGCCGACATGTTCCTGCACTGTTTTGAATCCGCCGAAAACGGAACCACTTGTCGATGAATCAATTTTTGAAAATCGAACTGTTCCTGTGCCGTCCTGAACATTCCAGAAATCAACTAAATTGCCTTCGTAGCGAGTATGCACCCAGGGCATCCATATACCCATATGATGAGGATGATCGAGCGGATGAACATCAGTTACAATATTTCCCGCCGGAGACCAGAGAGGATAGATAAATCCGCTCCTGTCATACCGGCTGTTTGCACCGGCTGGCGCAGGCATTACTGCGTATTGATAACTTAATATGTTTTTATCACCTGATTTTAATGTTAAAGCCTTATCATCCTTCTCGGCTTTAACAGTACTCCAGTAAGCACGAGTTCCAGGTCTGGCATATAACTTAAAAACTCTTTTTGCTCCGGCCTGAGTCTTGCCGGTTAATGTAAACCATAATTTCGCAGGGCTTCCTGGTTCGTATTGTGCGGCAACTTCTTTTTCATCAACGCCGTTAACTTCCACAATAACAAAAGGCTCTTTTGCAAAATCAAATTTTATAACATCTATATTAATCCACACCGGCGTATCAATCCGGGTATGCTCCCCTGCTTCTACCGTTATTGTCGCAAGCGGATTTGATTTTTCTGATGATTCTGCGGACAATACACAAGAAGAGAAAATCATGGCAAGTACAATAATTACTGTCAACAGCATAAACCTCTTCACTACTTGACTCCTTTTAACTCGAATATATCCTCATAGCAGGATATAAAAACAGTCATATACAGCCTAATGAATATTCAGCATATTATATCTTTTATACGGATTCAGGCAAGATAAATGGTTCTCTGTAAGAACATTTGACATATTTATTTGCAATATCAGAATTTGCCCCTGTAAAGCTCTCCAGCCTGCGGTCATAGGTTAATGCCGGACCAAAAATAAATGGATGTTCATCGAGTTTGACACTATTGCCATCGAGCTGTTCCAGCATGTCTTTAAACGTATTCAGAGCATCTTCATGCTCTTTGATATTTTCCCGGATTTGCTCGACAGGAGCTTCCCTGCCGGCACGGAAGCAAATATTCGCCTGATGGCACATTGCTGTACTGAGATGCCCTGTTTCGATTTCGGCATTTAAACCTTTATTGCTGTTTTTGCGAAGAGCGTCAATGAAATTCTGTGCGTGAGCGGCACCACCGTCACCCTTATACTGGAAGATACGCTGGTCTTTATTGTCGTACGCACCGCCGCCGCCCCGGGAAATACGGACAGAAGCATTTTCGCATTGAATGTAATTACCATCCCGTCTGCCAAGATAGAGCGCCCCCGCGCTTCCACCCCTGCGCTTGGGATCAGGTAAGTTACGAACATCAACAACAACTTTCAAGCCGTCATATTCCATTAAAGCGAAGTGCATATTTGGAGTTTGGCCGTTATCATCCCAGCCAAAACGATTTCCGCCTGCAATCACGCTTTCAGGAACGTTATCCCAGCCTAAAAGATGCCGCAAATCGTCAAGATAATGAATCCCCCAGTTCGCCATGTCACCATCACCCCAGTTCCACTGCCAGTGCCAGTCGTAATGAAACTTTTTTCGCATGACAGGCGTCATAGGTGCAGGACCTGCCCAGAGATTATAATCAATATAATCCGGGACAGGCTGCGGCTCGGTAACTTTGCCTATCGCCTCGCGGGAGTTTAACCTTGAACAGTGAACCCAGAGCACTTTCCCATATTTTCCAGCCTGAATATCTTTCGCCGCCTGCTGCACCGCAGGACATGAACGATGCTGCGTGCCGGCCTGAACTATTCGGTTATATTTGCGTGCCGCCTCGACCATTTTGTGGCCTTCCCAAATCGAATGACTGACAGGTTTCTCAACATAAACATGTTTGCCCGCCTGACAAGCCCAGACAGTCATCAGGGCATGCCAGTGATTTGGTGCAGCGATTACAACTGCGTCAATATCTTTACGGTCAAGTATTTCACGGGCATCAGCATAACCTTTAAGGTCCGAACTGTTTTTTATGCCGCTATTCCTGAGCTTTTCCAAGCAGTCATCGAGAAGATGCCGGTCAGGGTCACATACAGCATTTATAGTTACGCCGCTTAGTTTTCGGAATTGTTCTACATGCTCTCCCCCGCGCCAGCCCAAACCAATAACAGCGATACGAATTTCTTCATTTGCACCTCGTGCGGCGGTACTAACGGAGTTGCAAGCTGATAATCCAAAATATGTTCCTGCGGCGACAGAAATGGTGTTTTTAAGGAAATTACGGCGATTCATCTTTTTTCTCATTTGACCTTCTCATCCGAAAAAATGATGTTACTGACATACATAAAACTATATTACAAATACGAATTGTATTACTTCTTGTGCTTATAATCAAGAATATTCGAGAAGACAAAAAACAGAATGAATTGAAGTGTGCTGAAGTGCCGAAGAACTTCTAACAAAATGAATCGTGTCGCGGGCATCTTGCCCGCGAAACATTATGAGGATGGCAATGCTGCATCTTAAAAATTCTTTTTGTTAGATGTTCTTAGTTGATTACTCACCACGATGGCGACAGGCGGCAGCTTCAAGCGCAGCCTGGAGATGGTTTGGTACGAGCTTGCGAATCGTTTATTGTATTTCAGAATAAAAACACAATCACGAATTCAGAATTCGCCATGTTGGCGGAATTAATTCAGGTATATGCCATTTACTTTTGCAGCAGTGGCATTTGTCCATATCAGGTCTTCTGGGTTTGCCGCAATTTTGGCAGGTTACAAGAGTGATTTTCGGTCGCGTAAACCTGTAAGTGATATATGCGGCAAGGCCAAAAGCGATTGTTCCAATTTTCCAAAGCAATCTTTCATTGTAAGAAAGACCGACAATAATTGCATCCTTACAAATTCGCTCGGCAAGAAATATTGATAATATTATCGAAGGCAGCATAAGTAAAACTGCATATATAAATCTTTCTGCGGCATTTCCCGAGTTAAATCTACCCGCCATTCCAATAAAAGAATTAGGCAGAATAAACAAAGCCCTGTGACCAGAACCTGCCTCAAAACTGTCTGCGGTAAAATATGAAGCTAAAGATAGAATCGGCGATTGAAGATTTTCCAGTAGGAATTTTATTATCGCATTAACCGGACCCATGGGAATTTCATTATATATCGCTTTGCTTGTAGAAACAGAATATGGTGAATTATTCCTGTCAGACCAATTAAATTTTTCACAGGCGGTAAAATTGCTTGCTATCTCTAATCCGTTCGAATCGAATACAGAAAGTGTCACGGCTGTTCCCTCACGATTCACACTGGCAACAAACATCCCTCTGTTTTTATTGTCTGTTTCAAAAGCCAATGGTAAAACTTGATATGCCAATAAATCTTGTGCTCGAACAATGTTTTTATTCGGAAATAGAGTTTCAGGGACAGGCAGGTAACCCGCAATACCTGCAAATTCAAGTTTTGCAACATCAAGCAGGTCAATTCTGCCGCTCTCATCAAGAACAGGTAAGTATGGGAATTCCCTCAACCATGCTACATTTCTAAAACGTTCATTTCTCTTTTCCAATTCCTTTGGATACATCGGAGGAAGCCAGTAAAGCTCTATCATTGACGCACTGTTTTTACCTGACGTACCGATTTGAACCGGATTATGAGTATCGTCCTTGGAAAGCTGAAGTCCCCTGACTATCGAATTATTAAAAAAATCAATCCGGAAAAAACACCGTAACTTGCCATCGTATAACACAAATTGATTACGGTTAAATCCTGTGCCATCTGCTATCGGTGAATCAAACTTACCAAGTTTCTTATCAGGAATATCAGATACCCCTTCCGGTCCTGCATAAAGAACTATTTCCTTTCTGGCTCTTGTATTATCCGGCATCTCTTCTGATCTGTAATAGTGACATACTATCTGGCCGGTTCTCTTATCAAAATACATACCTTGCCAGTCTTTTGATGACGCATCCTGGTGATGCCAGTACACATTTGAGTTTCGCCCTTTTGAAGATATATTTATTATATAATCCATAATACCAAGAGAAAATATCTTAGGAGACCTTAAAGTTGTTGTTGCTTCAGACTGTCTTGTTATGTTAGGTTCGTTTTCAATTTCATCAGGCAGTAATCCGGTAGGAGTTATGACAACCTCTTTTGAACTTTGAGGCAAAGCATTTTCAATAAGATCATTCTCGAATAACCACCTGCACCAGAACAGCAGCAGTGACAGCAGCAGCAAAACAATAAAACCGGTGCTAAGAATTTTTATTAAACTATTGTTCGAAGCTCTCATAAACTCATTCCTAAAATGAAGTTGACATGAACTTTTGCCGGACTCGTATTATCGAAGCGATAATAAATATGATTAACAACAGTGAAATTTGAATACTTAATCCCTTGACTATAATAATCGTCACGAGGATACAGGTAAGAAGAAAACCTCCCAGTGAAGGAAGTATTCTGCTTGTCGTCCAGCCGGTTTGCAAACCGATACAATAACATGCGACAACCATTAATAATCCCACGATGTATATATCATAAAACACATTATCCAAAATTGGTACCGGCAGTGCGAGAAGCGGATGCAGAATCCAGGTTGTGATTATAAGCGGCAGAAAAAAAATCGAAATAGCCAGAATCCCTGCGCTAATTCTGGCTATTAATATTTTATTGCGGGTAACAGGAAGAGTTGATAGAAAAGCAGAAATCTTTTTGTTTCTGTCAAAATACATTTGTGAAACGCCCATACCTGCGGCTCCAAATACAAAGACTGTAATTATTGGAATCGCAACAATGATACAAATCGCATTGGCCTCTTGAGAATCAATTGAGTATGCGGCGAAGACAAGAATTGCTAATGTCATTAGCGAAAAAACAAGAGCCCCGATAAAATATGCTATATGGTCGTATATTTCTCTTTTTATCAGTGTAAGCATTTTATGTCTCCTGCATTCCGGCTTGTTTCATTTCCTGGTTTGGTTTCGTACATTCGATGAATATATCCTCAAGAGTCATCGGGATTTCATCGCAGCTTGAAGGCTTGAACGTTTCCAGAATAGCCTTTTTTTCAGCGTTCCAGTTGGCAACAGTTAAAACCATTTCCCTGCCGCTAATCTGCTGATTGATTATTTCCGTTATGTATAAATTAGCCGGAGCCGCTTCCGGGAAAATTACACGCAGTTTTTTAACGCGATTTTTCAGTTCTTCTTGTGTGCAATCCACAACGAGCTTGCCTGCTGCCAATATACCTATGCGGTCGGCGACACGCTCGACGTCACTGAGTATATGCGAGCTGAATAAAATCGTGCGCTCCTGCTCCTGAATCAATTCAATCGCAAGCTCAAGGAACTGCCTTCTCGCAACCGTATCAAGCCCAAGAGTCGGGTCATCAAGAATAAGCAGTTCCGGCTCAATCGCCATCGCAAGAGCAAGATTTAACTGTGCTCGCATACCCATAGATAGTTCCATAACCTTTCTATCGAGCGGCAGGCGGAAAGTTTCTATCAGTCTCCCGAAAAATTCATCGTTCCAATGCAGTGAAAGGTCTTTGCAAAGCTTGATAAGCCTGCTGACTTTATAGCTCTGGATTAAGTTATGCCCTTCGGAGACGCAGCCTATTCTGCCTCGAACTTTCGATGCGAGATTTTGAGAGTTATTTCCTAAAAGAAAAGTCTGTCCCCGCGTCGGGAAATCCAGCCCGAGGAGAATGCGAATAATCGTAGTCTTGCCAATTCCGTTTCGTCCGAGCAGGCCATAGATACACCCTCGCGGCACATTAAGATTTATACCATCCAGAACGCATCGCCCGTCGAAGAATTTCACAAGATTCTCTATTCTGATGACATAATCATCCATCGAACTACTCCTTTTCCCCTGCCAGGTTGAATTTTTCCGCCGCATTCTCAAACCACTCGGTCAGAGTCGCCCTGTCTATCTGCATATGAAATGCATCAACGACAATTCGCTCAAGCTCATCGCAAATTAATTTTTTCCTGACCGCTTTACTGAGATTGCTGTCGAGATTTGCAACGAAAGCGCCCGCTCCGGCTTTTGTAACGATGATTCCGTCCTGTTCGAGCTGACGGTAAGCTTTCGCGATCGTGTTGGGATTTATGGCAAGCTGCTGTGCCAATTGACGTACCGTAGGAAGTTTTTCGTCCTTCAGCAGCCTTCCAAGAGCGACATCCCGCTTAACCTGGTCTATAAGCTGCTGAAATACCGGCCTGCCTGACGAATTGTCTATATTATACTGCATATCTGACCTTTTTCACTTGTACTATTATAACTATTACAAGTATATCACATATGCAGATTGTGTCAACAATTTATTTTAAAATATAAATACTATTTGCTTATAACTGATTATTATTAAAGAAGTTAGAAAAATGAAAAAAATATGAATTTTTCTAAAAAGCCGGCATCTCCACATTCTACTTTGCGGCGAATTGTACTGAGAAATCAGGAAACACCATAAGACAGGAAAACTATGTCAAGATATTCCACAATAATTTATTTATTGCCTTTTATTCACGGATAATATACAAATTTGTGCAGGATATATAGATATTTCCCCATAGTTAGTATGGTGTTTCCAAGTATCCCCAGATATCCGATATCTTATGATTAATTCTGAATTTATTTTCCGTTTTTCCTTACAAATTCCACTTTGAAAGTTTCTTCACCACGTTTGAAAATTAAGGGAACTTTTCCATCTTCTGGTACTGAAAATTGCGTTATGAATTTAAAAAATTCTGTAAAACTCATGTTTGAAATATCCTGGTCACAAATTTTTATAAGAATATCTCCGTTTCTAACTCCTTTTTGATATGCAGGACCGTTCGGGTCAACAGACGAAATGACATGATTTTCAGATTCTAACAAACAACCCGCTATGAATGATATTTTAGCGTTAACGTTGGATTGTTTATCGAAGTTTTTGCCTTTTTTCAAATACATCATGTTATTTTGAAAATCAAAGGTCACCAAATGCCTGGACAAAAATGGAAGTCCGAGTATTGATATGTAATTTCTCATAAAAATATTATTTTCATATTTGAAAGAACCAACAGAAAATTCATCAATCACCTGTGCAGGAACATAACCAGAAAATCCGGCTGGTGTAGAATTGGCATCTTGTCTTTTATCTTTGGGATTATTATATGAAAGCACTTTATCAAATATCTTGCTTTTTAAGGATGGCGGATTGAAACACCATCCGGTATCAACTAAAAAATCATCTCGAATATTATTTGGAAGCTTAACATTGACGTATCTGATGTTTGAAAATATTTTTGTTTTTAGAGTTATCGCTTCTCCCCATTCTGGATGCTTATTTTCTTTCGGCTTAAAAATAGAAAACAAATCAAAATCTTTTTTAGCTTTAAAAAAGATAACTTTCCCTTCATCGAAATCTATCTGGACAATATATTTTTTCAATAAATCCATTCCTATGATGCCCTGAAAATATTCTTTATTTCCTCTTATCTTGTCGGTCTCTGTAACCATTACATATTTAGAAACTTTCATATTCATCTGTCCAAGAAAGGTTTCTGGTGCAGGAAGACGTACATAGTCAAACATTTGACCATCAAAAGTTCTACCTTTCATAGTGATGGGACCTAGCCACATCTTTCTAAGCTTATCTTTAAATGAGTCATCATAAATTAAATGTTTTGCTCCTGTATCGAGCAGAAACTGATATTCTTTACCCTGAAATGTAACAGGTAACAAAATAAGATTTGAATCGATTGGAATATCAAATTCAGCAAGAATTTCCGTCTTAGTAGATTCTTTTGTTTGTCCTGATTGGCAGCCGAATAGAAAAAAACTTCCTGAAATAACCACCAATGCAATACTAAAATTTATCTTTCTCATATTCAATCCCCAAAAATAGTACTATTACAATACTGTTTGTTTCAGAATGATTCCTTATTTTCTTGTTTATAATACATTGTTATTAAGTGAATTCTACTCAAAATAAATAGGCTCATTTCTTATTTTAAAGGTGAAAAAACGTTTTGGATTTTGTTCGTTCTGTGTTTCAGGATAGCACCAAAAAGCTACTACAGCCCAATGCTTATCTGATATATTAAAAGTTTCAGTAAATGTTACATCCTCCTGGTCGCTGTGTGCTTCGAGTATATGGTCGCCTTTGGGTAAAGAAAAAACAAATTTTTTCCAATTATGTTGATTTCCAACTTTAAAATATCTCGATACAACTACTTTGCCATCTATTTTTATCTGAATATCCACTTTGCTTATTTTGAAGTTTTGATTGCTTACGTACAAAGTAAAATTTCCATCTTCTACAGAAAAACTATTATCAATAGGCGGCAGTTTAACGCTCTCCAAACATCCGAAGATGAAAAGTGATGTAAAGATAAAAGTTGATATGGTGAAAAGAATTTTTGTTTTTATAGGTGCTTCCTTTTTAATCATTTTACAATCTCCATTGCATCTATTTTCCCATCGAGTTCATTAATATGACATTTCCCATTTGAATTCTTAAAAAACATAATTTCCTTTAATCAAACAAACATTAGAACGTTTTTCTCACATATAGACGTTAAAAACTTGCGTTCTTTGCAATAATTTTACAGAAAAACTGCAAAAATCTCAATTTTTATGAAATTTTCGTATTTTTTATGCAATTTTTTTTCTAATCAAGTAACTTCTTGCGACATTGTCTAAATGCCAGCAATAAATAAAACAGATGTTTCAGAATCATTTGTTCTGGACCTCCATCTTATTTGTACCAGCGGCTAATTGTACAGGTGAATTTGTTCTGAGCTTTTCCAAATATGTCTCAATCTGTTCTGCCGCAATGCGAACCTGCTGGTCGCTGTCGTTTAAGAGTTTTTCCAAAATCGCCCTGTTTGCAGAAATCGGATGCTCCCTCAACACATCCATTACAATCAGCTTTAATTGGGGCTCATCGGCTTCTGCAAGCATATTTATTAAAGGATGAGTCTGCTCCTCGTTCGCAAGCCATGCGGCTACGTTTTCCGGTTTATATTGGAAATTTGATGTTCTTAGACCATCAAATATATCTTCTGTTCGCTCACTTTCCTCGACTGGCAATAGTTCCGATTTTAATTTCTCAAGAATGCTTCTGCGAATTTGCTCCTTATCTCTGTTTATGAAGTCTGTAACATTGCTAATGTCCCTGTTGACATGCTTTACGAGAGCATCATATATTTGCTTGCGTTTGATTATTGGTATCTCCGCTTTGGCAAAGCCATCGAGAGCTTCGTGAAAAAGATCATAATCAGAATTATAATCTCTCCAGCACTGGACATACATATCAACAGTTGAGAGAGGCTCCATACGAATCAGGTACTGATATTGAAGTTTTAATGCGTCAGGGAAATTTTTTATCGCCGTGGTTTCCTTAAATCTTTGCCAGTATTTATACGCTAACGACTTCTCGCCCAAATGATTGTCTATGAAAATAAAATCCATCTCATTATTCCATCTCATCCTCAAGTTTTCAGCAACCAGGTCTGCCATGTCCATAACGCTCTGTGCGTTTTTCCGCCTGAATTCCTCACCCGCCGGAGTTCCAAGATTTGCAAGCAGATACAGCCAGCCATTGACTTCCTTTCTGAGCCCGCCGCGTATTCGCTGAGAAAACGGCAGTTCTTCCACATCGGCTCTCCAGTTCTGGCGAAGCAGGTATTGTTCTATATGAGGTCCTCCTATATGAGCGGCTATTTGAAGCATAGATATATCCGAATAATTTTGAGCTATAAAAACAGGAACAAGCTCATTTTCGACAATATTCGGTTTCGTATCGTCCTGCCAGTCAAGTATCTCATCCAGCTTCCAGACTGCATGAGCAAATACGCAATTTTCAGGCGATAATCTTGTTCTGCCGCCTCCTCTAAATATGCTCGTTATTTGGTCTGCGCCGGTATATAATCCTTTGTCACTATCGCTCATGCCAAACTGGGTTCTGTCGTTCATTTTCCACTGATACCAGGTGTAATTTTGAACTGAAAGGATGATTCTGCGAGCATTATTAACCAGAATTTGCGGGTCAAGTTTGGGGACGAGCAATTCAACAGCCCTGCCTGCAATATCTGATGTCAAATAGCTTTGCTTTTTTTCCGCTTCGGCATATATACGCTTAAAAGCAGTCCAGGCTGATTTCGAGTCAGTGACTTTATCGAGGTCATATTTCCATACTGCCCAGGCATCAAGCAGTTTCAGCATATCAGGCTCTTTCTCCATCGCCTTCCGCACTGCCAGCCAGCCGTCCGAATTGTAAGTCTCCATAGCCTCGAACCACGCCGGAGCCGGTGAATAATCATTTAGCCGGGCTATATCCAAAAGTTCTTCGATGCGTTTCTGCCTTTCTGGAAAGATAAAACCAAAATAAATTATTTCCGTGCGATTGCCATACTTTCCACCACTTCTGCTGCTGCTCCCGCCCGGTCCTTTAAAATAGCCCCACTCATCTCCGACCTTTACACGGACATAATAAGTATTGCCTTCTCTTTCTGTTTGCCGCCCATCAGGATTAAAAGATGGTCCGGAGTTTCCTTCATTCCTGCGAGCAGATTCCTGCGGCATCATGATTTTCGCCCACGGTGCGTAATAACTGCCGTCTGCTTTCATATTATAAAACCAGCGATCAGGTACAAATAACCATGAATCTCTATTCTCCCGGCTGTTTTCATTCGGCTCCTCAGCCCAGAACGGGACTTTACGGTAAAAATCTGTAAATGTCGTTTCATAGGGCAGTGTGCCAAGATGTACGCCGTTGACCCAAAGCTCACCCGCCTCCGCTTCGGGTGAGATGAGAACAAAATTCAATATCGAACCTGAATTCTTTGATTTGTCATAATAATCCGACTTGAGTGATGGCATTGTAACATTCAAAATAAAGCCATAACCTGATAAAAAAACTGCCGCAACTGCAACACCCGCGAATGTATGTCTGAACAAGACAGCGGCTGCGCCGATTAGAACTCCAGCCAAAGCGACAGCGGCGACAATACAATTTGTTATCGCAAATCCTTTTTGAAACTGGTCTAAATTCAGCATTATTCCGCCTGTTGATGTATTGGTCGCGGTAAAAACAAATATAACCATACTCGCACAAAGGAGAATAAGAGTTTCAGCGATTCGTGATGTTTTATTTGCCGCTTTTGCGGACTGGGGTTTTGTGTCTCTGAAGTTCGAGTATGATTTTCGGAATAAAACCAATACGAAAAATCCAAAAACCAAAACGAACAGCAATATTATGCTTATAGAATGTTGCGGATTCATGCTCAATTTCCTTTCGGCTCCGAAACCAGCTCACTGACCGGCGTATTTTTAATTTCCTCAAGCTCCGCCGCGACCTGCTTAGCCGCACTGCGAACCTGCTCATCGCTGTCATTCAGCAATTTCTCCAGAATCTTTCTGTTTGCGGCTGTCGAAAGTTTGCGAATCGCTTCGAGAGACAATTTTCGCAGTTCAGAGTCTTCATTTTTGGCTAAAATTTGAATCAAAGAATGTTCGGGTGTGCTTTTATCCATAACATTTTGTTCGAGCCTTCCCTTTAAGTAATTTTTCTGGTTTCGACCATACTTGAAAAACAGCCACTGAAATGATTCCTCGTCACCTGATTTCACGAGAAATTCTCTCGCCATATCAACGGGCTCGTCTTCCTGGAAATAATGAACAGCATTTATATCAAGACCAATTTCCTGACGTTTTTTATTTGCAATTCCAAGCAGTTCTTTAACAATCACATTTGTAACAGGTTTTCTTTTATCAGGCGGAAGCACAATAAGAGCCTGCTGTAAATACCCGCCCATCAGCGGCGCATCACGTTTTGTTATTTTCCAGCAATGAACATACATTTCTTCTGTCGCAAGAGAACCTAATCGATTGAGGTAATCCCATCTTTTCTTAAGTATTTCCCACCAAAATGATGGAAAAGAGGATTCCACATGCTCCGAGTAGCTTGCCCAATATTCGTATGCCATGCTCTTTTCGCCAAGATTAAGATCGTAAAATAAAAACTCAGGCGGATTTCTTTCTCTGTTGAAATTATTGTTGATAATCAACTCCGCCAACTTCATAATTTCCTGCCTGTTTTTTTCTTGAAACTCTTGTGCCACAGGACTTTTCATAAATGCCAGATGATACAGCCACTTATTAATGAACATCCCCATAGTGTATTCATAATTTCTATATCCTAATTCAACGCCTTCTATTCTTTTTTCTCTCTGATACTGGCGCAGCAAATATTTCTCTATCTCTGGACCTCCTAATACGGCTGCTTTTCTAAAATCTTCCAATTTAATTAGTTCCGGCGTGATTTTCTTCTCGATGATATTTGTTTTGTCTGCTTCTTCGTCATTGAGCTTTTTATCCCAAAGCTCAATAACCTGATAAAGTACCATTGCCGATGCCAAAGACCGCTGATTTCTACTTTTCAGTATTTTTTCATATTTCTTAACAATGTATTCAACATCCAATTTATCATAGACAAGTTCAATAGCTCTGCCTTCAAAACTATCCTTACTATAATCCCGTTTTATGTCAACCTGATGACAAATATCATCTAAGTCCTTGCCTGCCTGCTTTTGTGTCATGTCGTCACTGATGCCATATTTCCATTTTACCCATCTATCTAATATTTCTGACAATTCTTTTTCATTTTCAGCAATTTTCTGAACATCTCTCCAGCCTCTTTCACCATAGGTATCGAGAGTTGCGAGCCATTCTTTATCAACCTTGTAATCGGCAAGTCTTGCCTTTTGTAAAAGCTTATTGAATCGCTCACGGTTTTCCTGTTCGATTTTGTCAGTAACAGAAAAATGCCCATTTAGTGACACTTCGTAGTCATATTGATAAAAATCACCGCCGCCGCCGCTGGTACCAATGCAATTTATACCCCACTCACCAGCGTATTTTATTTTCGCATAATAGTCTTTAAATTTGGAAAGATATGATATTCCCTGCCTGGAAATGTTTTCTTCTTTTTCAATGCCGACTATTTGCACTTTGAACCAGTTTCCCTCTGGTTGTTTCCAATTTTCCTGCGGGACACCTTCCGGCGCTTTAGCAAAACCTTCAGGCGGCTCGGTCAGAAAAAGAACTTTTTTATTAAATTCATCACCCGTCATTTTGAAAGGAGTTGTTCCCAGAAATACGCCGTTAATCCAGACCTCAACCCCCTGCAATCCGTTGTTGATCTCGAATGTATAATTTACAACCGGCACCCATGAATCTTTCGGAGCAATTCTTGCCATAATATAGCCCGGACCTTCAAACGGCGCTTTATCTATAGCAGCATTGTAACTAAAAAATATAATAGTCATTAAAATAACAGCCATTGCAGTTCTCCCAAACCATGACAATAAAGCAGCCGACAACAGAAACGCCGCAGCAATCGCGGTAATAATAATATGAGTCATCGCAAAAGCAGGACGTAATTCTCTTAATTTTAGAAGTATCCCATTATTGAAGCAGCTTATACAAATAAGAGCTATACATCCCGCAGAAAATAGGATTATTGTTTCAGTTATGCTTGCGGCAGTGTTCGTTCGCGGCGCAGAAACTGGGCGATTCTTTTTTTTACTGAGGCTAATCAAGCCTGCGATAAGAAATATAAATGCTAACGGGATAAAACCGTATAGTATATGGTTCATTATTGCACCTCAAGAGTTCTGTGTAATATTCTTCCTGCGACAAGGCATGTAATAATCATTACCGTTGAAAGACAATAGATAAGAATTCTGAACCATTGCGCATGCCAGCGAAAAGTCATCAGCGTAGCAATAACAATTACCACACCAACAGCCAGGAAGACTACTCCGTTCTCACCTCGTAACGGCTGGGCACGGCGTATCCAGACATAATGAAACAATGGAAGCAAAATCGCGTAACCACCCAGCCATACCCAGGGCACAGAAGCTTCCCGTATCATCATCAGCGGAAAATAGGGACTTATAAACAACTTGTCCTGGATTAAGCTGCGCACGGGCAGCCAGACAATCAATGACACAGGCAGCCAGACTGCAAGAATCGACAGCGCTGTACTGAGCATTTTATGAAACCATAACTCGTCTCTTGTAAATCCGCGAGTATAAACAAATGCGAATGACCTGCTTCGATACCTGCCCGATAAAGCCGCTATCGCAATGCTGTGTGCCAGAATAAAAATCGCAATCCATGGATTTTGCCAGTTAAGCACTTCCCGCGTGAACAGTGCATAGGGACAAGCGATTAGTAAAGTAATAAGAGTTACAGGCAGTGTTTCCCTGAACATTATTTTCAGCAGTGACATCTTTATCTTCATTTCTCTATCTCCTTTAGATGTGCTTGAGTATTATTTGAGTTATGCTCTGTTATAGCCAAATAAAAGGTCTCCAGGCTGACCGTCCACATGATGATTTTTTCGCCGAGCAGATTCTCTAATATTTCACGTGCTTTTTCGGGGCATTTTATCCAGACTATTTTTGCTCCGTCAGCGGTTTTACTGCCAAGAACTTCTATTTCATCACCAAGCTCAGGCAAATCTTCATCCGCACCAAGCTGCACTTCCCTGACCTGCTCCCGCAATTCCTCAAGGTCCGCGTATGTCACAAGATGACCATGATTGATTATGGCGACATCATCAGCGACGCGCTCAATGTCACCAATTACGTGCGTTGCAACTATCGCGGCCGCATCAGTATCGGTAACATAATCCCGAAGCTGATCATACATATCCTTTCTCGCTGATGGATCCATGCCTTCGACCGGCTCATCTAAAAGCAGAACATCAGGCTTGCCTGCCAGAACCAGTGCTGCCCGCACCCATTTTTTCTGACCCTTGCTTAGCGAGCTGTAAGTTTTGTTCAAATTCAGTTCGTGTTTTTTCATTGCCTGTACGAAATATTCCTTTTCAAATTTCGCCGCCGCTCCAGCCTGAATCTCCATCAATTGTCTAATTGTTGACCATCCGGGAGGCTCATCCATATCGCCCATATAGCCGATTTTTGATACAACAGACCCGGGCAGCGCCCTGCTGAGATTATCCAGAACGAAACTTTTTCCCTCTGTCGGCTCAAGCAGACCCATAAGCAGCTTAATAAACGTGGTTTTACCGGCTCCGTTCGGCCCTAAAAGCGCAACCACCCTGCCCCTCGGAATATTCAGATTCAAATTATCCAATGCGCGAAATCTGCCATAATCCCGGCTCAGATTTTCCGCTCTAATTACGTTTTCGCTCATGTATCCGACCTCATTTCTTCACGTATTTTATTGAATATCGCTGTTACTTCCTCTTCACTTGCGCCAAGGCGGGATGCCTCCGCAAGCATTCGCCTTGCCATTTCACCAATCATCTTATTACGGGTATTTGCCGGCACCGCTGATTGACCATCTTTAACAAATACTCCCTGTCCCTGTCTGCGAACTACCAGCCCGCCGTTCTGGAGATCTTCATAAATTTTTACGACTGTTCGGGGATTGATTTTAAGCTGCTTTGCTAAATCGCGAATGCTCGGAAGCTGTTCATTTGGTTTCAGTTCCCCTGATGCGATTTTATACTTTATCTGCTCGACAATCTGCCGATATATCGCTTCGCCGCTCTGATAATCCAATCTCAAATACATAATACTATATCCTAAACCGTATTAACTGTATTACATATACTACAACAGT
>JAFGEF010000036.1 GCA_016931715.1 Sedimentisphaerales bacterium | reverse complement strand
GATGGTATCGTTCGGGTCGTTATTTTTTATACTGCTTATTGCTGTTGCAGTTATATTTTCAGCGGGAAGCTTCAAAGCATAAGGTTCTACTGTAAAGCTCCAGACGGTACCAGTATATGTTCCCGGATTTGATGGAGCATTGACTTCATCGACTCTCCAGTAATAAATTGCGCCGAATTCGAGTGAACCCGGGTCAAAGTTATTTACATCCAGACCTTCAGTCAATGTGACATTGTCATGACTGGCAATAGTTGCGTTATTAACATCGTTAAAATTAGTGCCGATAAAGACATTATGTGTGCCGCCATCGGCTGCGAATTCACCCGTCTTCCATGATAGAATTGTATTTTTAACGACATCTGTTTCCTCGTTTTCAGGATTAGGCTCTGAAGCAGCGCCTTCAGGAACACTTTTCATAGCCGCTTTAACCTCTGATTCACTTAAAGCTGTGTTATAAACTTTTACATCATCAATAAGCCCGTTGAAATAATAAGTAGTTCCACCCGGGTCATAAAATTGGCCTAATCTGAAAGCGTTTTCGGTACCTAAGGCCAGTGCTTTGGCTCCAGAAAATACCTGTATCCCGTCACTGTAAACAGTCAAAGTTGTACCATTATAGACAAACGCAATATGTGTCCATGTACCTACGGTGTCAACCATACCTGTAGGATTTTCATCCATACTCCAGAGTTGCACCATCCATGAATTGGCGGCATTATTACCTCTCAAAGAGAAGGTCTGGCCTTGGCCCACACGGTTTGAAGTCGAACTTACATCCCACACAGCGCCGGTATTAGAAGCATTGCCGTTATTCACCCAGGCCATAACAGTCTTTGGTTTGGCACCGTCTATATCGAGAGTTGCTGCTGTTACCTGGGTCACTATGTATTGGTTCGTTCCATTAAATTGTGCCGCTTGTCCGTGAATGCCTTGAGTATAAGTTAAAGGACCATTTTGTTCGGTTCCATGGAAACCATTCCCTGAACTGTCTTGTCCATTTCCGTTAAGCTTGTACCAGGCTACCAACTCACATTGTGCCGACTCTGTTGCCGAAAAGAGCAATAAAAGAGATGAAATGACGAAAAGATATTTCTTGAACATAATTATAATCCTCCAAATATAAATAGTCAGAAAAAAAAGTACATTTAAAAAGCCGCTATTTAAGCTTTATGTTCCCGCTTAAGATATGTTAATTCAGTGTGTTTTTGCCTCCTTCCTTTTATTAATAAATTTCTGTTATCAGCCTTATGACGAAATTTATATTACTTTGGGTAATCCTATCCGACCTTGTTATAATTTTTATTTAGCCGGATGATACCATTTATTATATATGAAGGAACTCTAAAATATACGTACACGTACTATATTGTTTATATTAAATATGACAATAAGAGTCAATAAAAAAAGCTTTTTTTGAAAATAAATTTATAAAATCTCTTTTTTGAAAGTAATAAATGCCTTTTTTTGTATTTTTGAAATAAAATTTTCGGCTCATTGATTGGGAAATCAGTATAATTCATAAATGAGTTTAACTGATGAAATAAAATCCAAGGCTCTTGAATTGGGATTCGATCTGGTTGGTGTAACAGGTGCCGGCCGGATAGATTCTGAGCAGGTTGAGATATTTCAATCATGGCTTGAGTCTGGTTGTGCAGGCCAGATGTCTTACATGCACAATAATTTAGACAAAAGGATAAATCCATCACAACTTGTTGAAAATGCTCAATCAATAATTATTACAGGTTTGAATTATAATCCGCCGGAAAAGATGCGATTCTGTCGCACCCCGCAGACTCCCGTTGGTAAAATAGCAAGCTATGCCTGTTATGAGGACTATCATACATTTATTAAAAAGCAACTTCATAAACTCGCTGATTTTATTAGCTCGCAAACAGATAGGGGTATTCATTCCAAAATTTGTGTAGATTCTGTACCATTAGCTGAACGTGCATTGGCTGTTCGTGCGGGACTTGGATTTATCGGGAAAAATCACATGTTCATAAATCCTGATTTAGGCTGCAAGATTTTTCTCGGCGAAATAATCACCGACTTGAAATTAGAATTTGATCAGCCGATTTCTACAGGCAGGGTGCGATGTATCGCACTAAAAGAATCTTATTGTTCATCCTGTAATAAGTGTATAAAAGTTTGTCCGACAGGTGCCTTGAGGCAGGATGGTTTTTTTGACGCGGGCAGGTGCATCAATTACCTGACAATCGAATACAAAGGCGAAATCTCTACTGAGCTTGCGGGAAAAATCGGCAATCGGTTATTTGGCTGTGAGGAATGTATTAAAGTATGTCCCTATCAAAAAAACGCTCCTGTATGTAAAAATAAGCAGTTTAAATTTTATCCGGAAAGGGCACAGATAAATCTCGAAGATGTTCTGAATTTGAGCGAAGAATTATTCGAAGAAAAATTCCGGGATTCAGTTATAAAACGTTCAGGTCTTGACGTGCTAAAACGAAACGCCCGAATCTGTTTGGCTAACAGAACTTTTTTATAACAGCGGCGGTGTGCATTGAGATTAGCATCAGGTAATCGAGGTCGCTCAGACTGTAGTGCTTGTCTTTCATCCCATTATCAGCATACAGCACGCCGTAGCAGCCATTAGGCCGCATCACAGCCGCTATCAATGCAGAGCGTATCGCTTCATCCTCTTCCAGTTGAGCAGAAACCCTTGGCAGGACAAGGAACTGACCCTTTTCCACAACCTGTCCTATTTTCTGCTGAAGTTTCAGTTGTCCAAGGTCGATAGGCGAACCGTTTCTTTTTTTGCCTGCATGACAAACCATCGAGCCTGAAGGCTGTGTTCTCAGCGCCGCCCAGACATGAGCCGCCTCGAGCTGCTCTATGGTTATATCAAGAAGACACAGCAATATTTCATCGAGACTGCCTGCACAGCATATTTTTTCAGCGGCCTGAGCGAAATCCACTAATCTTCTTGCTGCCAGTCTCATTGCGGGAGCATGGCCGGCATCAGGTTTTCTAACTACCGTTTCATGGGGTGGAACTGCAAGTGCGGCTTCCAGATGGAGCGTATCGTCGAGCTGCATTGCCTTGTCTTCTTCCGAAATCTCTTCTTCAATAACAAAATCTATGATAAAATCAGTAATTCTCAGGCAATCTCCGTGCTTTATTTCCGCTTTGTGAATTGCCTCGTCATTAAGATATGTTTTGCTTGTAGAATCGAGGTCTTCAATAGTCCATTTCCCGTCTTCGGTATATTGAATAACTGCATGTTGCCTGGAGACCGCTCTATCAGGCAGAAAAATATTGCTGTTTGCTCCTCTGCCTATCGAAATCGGCCCTTTCTCGAACTGAAATTCTTTGGTATTGCCGTCTTTTTGCTTTAGGAGTATGCGCATGACCTTTCTCCTTAATAATTTTGCGGAATTCTTGCCAAGTAAAAGGGCTTCATTTTTGTTTTTAATTATATGAAAATTCGTTTGTTATGTCAACAGGCATAAAACAAAATAGACTCAGAGAAAAATATAAAGGGATATAAATAAAATGTAATATTTAATTTTGAAAAATCATTATTTAAGCAATTTTGCTTGTTTTTTATATAAAATGAACATTTTTACGAATAAAAATGAAGAGAAAAATATAACTTGGCGCTTGGCGCAGAGTAGTTAATAAGATATAATAAATTTTCTGGGTGATTGTGTAACAAGTATGGTATATTATACCTGTTGGAGTTATACACAACGAAGTATCAAGATTGGTTTAATGGAAAAAGGGGTGTTTTTAATGAGATTAAAAAGAGGATTCACATTAATTGAACTGTTGGTGGTTATTGCCATTATAGCGGTTTTAATGGCGATATTATTCCCTGCACTAAATAGTGCAAGGGAGCAGGGCAAGCGAACTATGTGCCTGGGTAACCTTAGAAGCTTAACGCTTGCATGGATTATGTACGCTGATGATTATGACCAGAAAATCGTTAGCGGCAATGCCGGCGGTGCAGGTGGTTGGGTTGGCGCTGCATATGATGGAACCGGATATACAACCGGAAGGCAATTACCTGAAGCTCAACAAATAGCAGGAATCAAGGCGGGAACATTATGGTATTATGTTAAAGAAGAAGGTCTGTATAGATGCCCGACAGGCTTGAGAGGTTCGCTTGTAACGTATTCAGTACTTGATGCAATGAATGGCTTCAGGGGCAGCAGAGATTCAGGTAGTCCCTTTGAAACAAACATGATGAATATCAAGCAGCCGGCAGAAAGATTAGTTTTTATAGATGAAGGATGGCTTACTCCGGACAGTTTTGCTGTTCATTATGTTCAGAAGACATGGTGGGATTCGCCGCCGGTCAGGCATGGAAATGGAACGACTTTTTCTTATGCAGACGGCTCTTCAAATTATTACAAGTGGAAGGGAAGTGATACTGTTAAGATTGGTAAAGACAATTTGCAAAGCCATCAAAATAACATATCACCAACAACTTCAGATGGATTCCTTGACCTGCAGTGGGTACAAAAAGGCTGTTGGGGCAAGTTGGGTTATAATCCTTAATTTTAACACTAAGTATTGGTTTATTAAAAGACTACAAAAAAAGGCGGATTTTTTTCCGCCTTTTTTATTATTATTACTTGCGGTTATTATGCCGTAATTAGTCTTTTACTATATTTCAGATTAGTTTCGCGTCCCAGCAGTTATTTGTGCTGCAAGAAGGATGTGTCGCAGCCTTTCAATGCTGAGCTTGCTTAGATATTCTTCAGAGAAATCCATTTTAAATCTGCCTTTGAAATTTTTGATTCTTTTTGTAAGCTCGTATCTGCCCAGAGCCGCGATTGTTGTTACCTGTTTGTCCAAATATGCTGTTGATGCCATTTAATAAATCCCTGAACAAAGGTTTTTATTGTGTTTCTACATGAATTCCTATCGTCCCGTTTTGCGGGCGACTTTTGCAGTCGTTTTCGATTTTATTTATAAATATGAGTTTTGCAAAAATGAGAAAAGGCATATATTATTTAAGAAAATCGCCGTCCTATGGACTCCTTACGGAGAACGATTTTCTTAAAATAATAAATTGCCGTCCGTGTAACTCTTTAATAGGTAATATATTACGTTTAGAAAGAAAAAATTATATAATAAATTTTTTCTTTCCAAAATATGTCTAACTTCAATTTTGCAGATTCCTTCAAAAGTTCGGTATAAAGTCTTAAATCCGCTTACTATGAGCGGAAAATTGTTTTTGTTATTTTGACTCAGGTCTGATAACGTTATGTTATGAAAACAGAAAAATTGAATTATGAATTGCCAAACGAGCTGATAGCACAGCAGCCTTTGCCTGTTCGTACGGATTCGCGTCTGCTTGTTCTGAATCGCGATAATGGGAATATTTTGGACAGCAGTTTCAGTATGCTTGGTAAGTTCTTATCACCCGGAGATTGCCTGGTTCTTAACGATACGAAAGTATTGCCTGCACGATTTTTTACACAGCGAGCTTCGGGAGCAAAACTCGAAGGATTGTTTTTGGAAGAATTGCCGGGCAATGTATGGAATGTTTATTTAAAAGGTCTGCGTAAAGTCAAATCAGGCGAAAAGATAATTCTTTGCGGCAGGGAAACTTGCGATTCTTACCAGGCTCAAATGCTTGAAAAATCCGAAGAGGGCAAATGCACGCTGAAAGTATTATCCTCTGAATCGGTGCACACCATTCTCGATAGAATAGGTTTTCCTCCTCTGCCGCCATATATCAAACGTGATGATAATACAGAAACAGCTCAGGCTGACAGGCAGCGTTACCAGACAGTTTACGCCCAAAAGGCCGGCGCAGTAGCCGCTCCGACCGCGGGGCTGCATTTTACGAATACTTTCATTGAGCAGCTTTATAAAGAAGGCATCAAATTCGCCAAAGTAACTTTGCATGTGGGAGCGGGAACATTCAAGCCGATAACAACTGAAAATCTCGAAGACCACCAGATTCATGAGGAGCGTTTCAGTGTTGACGGTAAAAATGCAGAGTTGATAAACGAAGCAAAAAAAGCAGGCGGGCGGATAATACCGGTTGGCACAACTTCGATGCGTGTTCTTGAAACAATAGCTTCCAGTTCGCAAATCGAGCCTGTGGACGGCTTGACAAAGCTGTTTATAACACCAGGCTGCAAATTCAAAATATGCGATGCGCTTATTACGAATTTTCACCTGCCCAAATCTTCTTTGCTCGCACTCGCAGCCGCTTTCGCCGGATTAGAAAACATTCTTAACGCCTACAATCACGCGGTTGTTCAGCGATACCGTTTCTACTCCTACGGCGACGCCATGCTTATATACTAATAAAAAAAGTGGCACAGATTTAAAACCTGCGCCACTAATGTAAACTCTATTGGTATTACTTTTAATAATAATTAAATGTATTCATTTAATATGTTTTCGAGTAATTCCTGTTTGCCGCTTTGAACTGCCGGTTCGCCATTTTTAATGATATAAGCTTCGAGTTCTGTAAAACCAACTTTCTTAGCTTCAATCTTTTTACCGAGTTCTTTTTTCCAGCCTTTGTAACGATCAGCAACTGCATTCTCGAAGGTCTTGTCTTTAATCATTTTTGCAGCAATCTTAAGACCGCGCGCGAAAGCGTCCATTCCACCGATATGTGCATAGAACAGATCGACTGGATCAATTGACTGACGTCTGACATGTGCATCAAAGTTGAGACCGCCGGTAGTGAATCCGCCGCCTTTGACGATGATATACATAGCCATTGCTGTTTCGTAAATATTTGTTGGGAACTGGTCGGTATCCCAGCCGAGCAGCAGGTCGCCGCGGTTGGCATCTACTGAACCGAGGAAGTCATTGGCAACGCAGAATGCCAGTTCATGGCAGAAATCATGACCTGCTAATGTAGCATGGTTTGCTTCGATATTCATTTTGAACGAATCAATCAGGCCATATTTTTGCAGGAATGCAAAGCAGTTGCCCGCATCGAAATCATACTGGTGTTTTGTCGGTTCTTTTGGTTTTGGTTCAATATAAAGCTGGCCTTTGAAACCGATTTTCTTCTTGTAATCAACTGCCATTCCTAAAAGAAGAGCAAGGTGATCCAATTCCATCTTTAAATCGGTATTGAGTAATGTATCGTAACCTTCGCGGCCACCCCAGAATACGTAACCTTCTCCACCAAGCTCATATGTAATTTCCATGGCTTTTTTAATCTGGCTTGCGGCATAAGCGAAAATCTCAGGTGATGGATTTGTGCCTGCACCGGCTAAGAATCTGCGATGTGAGAATGCGTTTGTTGTACCCCAAAGCAGCTTCATACCTGTGTCGGCCTGAAGTTTTTTGGCTTTGGCTACGATTACGTCAAGACGTTTGTTTGTTTCTGCCAGGTTATCTGCTTCCGG
>JAFGEF010000035.1 GCA_016931715.1 Sedimentisphaerales bacterium | reverse complement strand
TTGGTGCGATGGCGCACTTTTGATTGAAAACTGCGATGAAAATGAGGGTGGACAAAATGAAGAAAAACAGCTAAGTCCTTGTGCGGCCTAAAGTAAAATTTATTTTATTTTTTTCATTTTTCTTTAAAAAGGTGGCTCACTTTTGATTGAAAAGTACGCTGAAAATGAGGGTGGGAAAAAACAGGAATAGGTTTAGAAATAGGAATAAAATTGTAGGGTGTGCTATGCACACCAAAATAAAATCAGCCGCAAAAATGCTCAAAAAAAGGTAGGGTGGCGGCTCTGCTCCACCAATTCCAATATTTTTCACCAACGACTAACCCCTATACGCTCTACGCTATACGCAAATATACTCACCACGAAGTGCTCGAAGTTGTACACAAAGAAAATAAAAAAAATGTCATTGCGAAGGAGTCCGCCGCCAGCGGGCGATTGCGGCAATCTGAATTATTTCTCTTAGACACAGAAAAACACGGGATTTACACTGATTTCATTTATTATCACAGTTTTTCAGGTAGTTATTTGCAAATTCCTAAAAATCGTTTAAACTACCATCTATTATGAAAAAAGAGGCAAAATCAGATAGTGATAAAAAAACAAAGAGGACAGACAAGCCGTCATCGCTTGTTGATACCCGTGTCATCTATTGCGGCGATAACCTCGAACAGCGAAAGAAATTACCCGATGGCTGCGTTGACTTAATTTATATCTACCCACCTTTCAACTCCAACCGAAATTATGAGGTTTTCTGGGGTGAAACAAAGGAAAAACGCTCTTTCGAAGACCGCCACGCCTCGACACAGGCATATATCGACTTTATACCATCGCTTCACATAACAATAAATGGATTACCAAATCTTTGTCAGGTATTTGTTTTTTTGCTATCTCAAGTTATGATTAAAATATGATTATTTTTTATATAGGAATATTGTGGCAGAAAATAAGAAAAATGCCCTCATTATAAAACTCAAAGATTTGCTGGCTCATAATATATCATGAGCCATAGGGTAACAGAATTACATTGCATTATACCAATAAAGAACATTTGTTCTGTTATGCAGTACGGTATTCTCTCACATGAGCGTGCATCCAAGTTGGTTCATTATGATATATCTTTATCTGATTTTCAGGACAAGCGTAATCTGAAAACAGTGCCAGGAGGGCTAAAGCTTCATCAATATGCGAACCTGTATTTTTGCGCAAGAAATCCAATGATGTATAAACGTCGTGGCCACAGAGACAATCTTTGCGTTTTACGAATATCCAAAGCTTTGTTAAAATTACGGGATGTCGTTCTGGCGGACCAGAATGCAGCAAGTAAATATGTAAGCTTTTATAAATCTCCTCAAGGTTTGAATTGTATTGATTTTGCTATGGTTTTTGCTGATAATTGGACACATCCGGAAGATAAAATTACTGAATGGCGTCATAAGTCTGCAAAATGTGCTGAAGTTCTTGTTCCGCATTGCATAGATATCGGGTATATTGATGGTGCTTATGTTGCTAATGAGACAGCCGAAATAAACTTAAAAAATGCAAAATTTGACAAACCTATTACGATAAATGAGAATATGTTTTTTATGTGAAAAAGGCATAATTATGATAAAAGTACTGATAGGCAATATATTTGAAAGCAAAGCTCAAACACTGGTTAATACAGTGAATTGTGTGGGTATAATGGGCAAGGGTATTGCACAGGAATTTAAGAAACGCTTTCCCGATATGTATCATGAGTATATAGATTTGTGTAATTCTCATCAGATTAAGCCAGGCACTCCTTACCACTATAAAGATATATTCGGTGTTTCGATTATTAATTTTCCGACCAAAGATCATTGGCGGGCAATGTCTCGTCTGGATGATATTAAAAAGGGATTGGACATATTTATTGATAAATACAAAGAATGGGGTATTAAATCTGTTGCTTTTCCTCCTTTAGGATGCGGCAACGGCGGTTTGGAATGGCAAGTGGTTGGACCTGTTTTATATCAAAAGTTATCGGCAATTGATATTCCCGTTGAAATATATGCCCCATTTGGAACACCACAAAAGTTTATATCCGATCCTTTTTTAAGAGGTAAAACTACTCAAGATTCAAAAAATGTTATTGGAAAAAGACATCGTGGATTTAAACCCGAATGGATTGCTGCGCTTGAAGTATTGCACAATCTTGAAAGGCAACCGTATGTCAGCCCTGTCGGTCGAACGATTTTTCAAAAAATATGTTATGTGATGCAAGAGGCAGGCGTTGATCTTGGTTTCAAATTTGCCCAGGGAAGTTACGGTCCTTACTCGCAAGATATCAAAAAAGCCTTAATGGTCATGGCTAACGGCAACATGGTATTTGAGAAGCAATTAGGTAAAATGACGGCGTTAAGAACAGGTCCAGAATTTGAAACGATTCGCCAAGAATATATAAATACCATACAGAGTCTGAAAGATAAAATTGATAAAGTTACTGACTTATTCATGCGCATCAAGGATACAAATCAAGCTGAAGAAGTTACTACTGTTTTTTATGTTATAAAAAAACTCAAAAAACAAAAGACGTCTGTTTCCGAAAATGAAATTTATGACGACATATTGAAATGGAAAACACATTGGGATAAACCTGAGAAAAAGAAAGCGATTGCTTCTGCTATTAGAAATCTTGGTATGTTGCGTTGGATAAAAGCTGATTTTAGTCCATCATTGAGAGTAAATGAATTGTAATTATGAAGAGGAAGGAATTAAGAACAGTCCCTATTAAATCAAGATGGGACGGCGAATTAATATGTTAAGTGCAACAAAAAATAAACCCAGATATAGATTCTTTCGAGGCTGTTATGATGCGAGAAGACCGGCAGAAGGGATTTTTCGTTTCGTTCGATTATTCCGGCGATGCCATGAGCGAAATCCAGTCTTTCTTTAAAAAGACCGGCAAAACAATTATCGCTCTGACCGTAAAAGATATTTTAGATGAGCAAATTGCTTATAAATTAGCATAAAAATGACTTGTAAATAATATATAAACAGAAGTTGATTGAAGAAATGATCTGGTCTAAAGAATTTCCACATCTTTATCAAATCTTTAAGCTCTCCGATATTTCTCATCCTGATAATTTTTTCGCGGGTATGGATTCGGAACGCAAATCTCAACTTGCTATGGAATCCTATAGAAAATGGGAGAATCGACTATCTCGCCTAAGTGTAGATGCATTTAACGACCTTTCAGTACGAGCATCACAATGTGTTACTAAAAGGGACAAAAAAAATAATCGCCACTGGTCAACTCTTTTTGAAGTTCTAAATGAAGCGAAAGGATACGAATTTCTTTTAGATGAAGGATATAATGTCGTACGCTTTATTCCTACGCAAAAAAAAGAAGTAACTCCTGATATTTGGGCTAAAAAGAATGACAGCGAGGCGGTTTTAGAAGTTAAAACTATTTGGCGTTCAGATTTCGATCTTTCACTGCGATTTGAAAAAGTCCAGACATCAATTTGTGAAATTTCCGATGGTTTTAAAAACAAAATAATTGATGACTATGAAGAAGCCAAAAGACAGTGCTACTCCATTAAAGATCCCAATATCACTCGAAGGATATGTTATTTCTGCATTGATTTAGATTTAGTAGTTGCTATGGAAGAATCGAACCAAAAGCTATTAGAAGACTTCATGAAGAATATTGAAAAATCCGATGTTGAGATTGTATATGACTCCAGAACATGGAGTTAGTTTTGAGAGTTGGTAAGTGTTTTTTTCCCACCGTTGCTTTGGTATGAATTTTTGGGAGAAAAATTTTGGAGAAGAAAAGAATAATAAAGTCGAAATCAATAGTAACCGGTCATCTTGAAAGATAAAAACAAGGGGGCTGGTTTATATTGACAAATTGAGAAAAGCCCGGATGGCATAAAGATTGATAGAAATTATGACAGGTACTGGTTGTAATTTTTTTCTCTTTCAATAGTTGTAGCTGGACCATGGCCGGGGAAGACTTCGGTATCATCCGGCAGGGTAAAGAGTTTTTCTTTTATGCCGCTTACCAATTGCGTCATGTTCCCGCCCGGAAAGTCAGTTCTGCCGACAGAGTCTGCGAAAAGAGCATCACCCGAAAAGACAACACCCTGCCCGGGTGAATATAAGCTGATTCCGCCCGGAGTATGTCCCGGCGTGTGAAAAACATGCAGCTTTATGCCGGCAAGTTCAATTATGTCCCCGTCTTCGACGAGACAATCCGCCGGTTTTGTTTTGAAAGAATCTCCCATCATTACGGACAAATTACACATCGGATCAACGAGCATTTCTGCATCGAGCCTGTGAATATAAACCTTCACATCGGGAAATTTTTCACGCAGGTCATTTACACCTGCAATATGGTCGATATGGCCGTGAGTGAGAATCAATGCCAGCGGATTTAATTCCTTTTGCACAAGAGCGCTAATCATTTTGTCTGCATCGAGTCCGGCATCAATAATTAAGCAGTCTTTCGCCGACTCAGTGCTTCGCAGGCAATAGCAGTTGGTTCCGTAATCTCCTAAAACAAAAGTGTGGATTTTCATATTTATATCCTTACAAGAGTTTTGCAAAAATGAGATAAGGCATAAATTTTTGCAAAAGTTCAATTCTTATTCATACCGGCGAGGCTGCAAGCCGAAACCGTAAAAAACGGAAAGATAACAGAAATCGGCTTCATAGTCAATAACTTCTCAAGACAACCCGGCGGCTTTAAGCTTGACCGGAAAGCATAAGTCTGGTACTTTACTGCGAATATGAAGCAATTAAATCGAATATTCAAATACGTATGGCCTCAATGGCCCGATATTATAGTGGTAGTTGCCAGTGCGTTAATCATTGCAACTTTTCTTTCCATGAGCTTCGTTTCAATTATACCACTTCTGAAGCTGATGATGGGTACCGAAGGTGTTCATGGCTGGGTTGAGCGAAAAATCGTCTCTGAACGCTACGGCATGTCTTTTTCGGCTCCGGATAATATCAAACAATCGTCCAATAATCTTCATATCAGCGGAGTTGATGACGACAAGGACAGTCTTGCGAAAAAAGCCAATCTGAATATTGATGATGTGATTACGGATATCAACGGACTTCGAACCGGTTCAGATGCAAACGAAATTTCGCGAGGCAAAATGCTCGAAATGCTCGCTGCCGCTGCTCCCGACATAAACTTCGAACTGACGATAGTGAACTCTGAAAATATTGGTAATGTTAAAACAGTAACACTGAATTCCGGCGATAAACCCTGGTTTGCAGATACCGCAGAAAAAATCCTGAGTTTTATCCCGAGGGAAATGACTCCCAAAAACAAAACAAAATCAGTTGTTATTTTCATTATCGGGATAGGAATAATCACATTCATTCGATGTACAGCTAAATTCGTACAGGAATATGTCTCGCAAAAAATCGTGCAGAAAGCAATCAATAAACTGCGCGAGGATACTTTCTCACATGCACTCCGGATGCCCACCGGTTTCTTTTCCAAAGAGCGTCCAAGCGATACCGTCAGCAGAATCGTTCGCGACAGCGACCTTATGGGA
This sequence comes from Sedimentisphaerales bacterium, assembly GCA_016931715.1. Lineage (GTDB taxonomy): Bacteria > Planctomycetota > Phycisphaerae > Sedimentisphaerales > Anaerobacaceae > JAFGPS01. Next base: position 44,043 of record JAFGEF010000035.1, on the reverse strand, counting down.
AGAGCAATTAAGCTAATGCTCGGGAAGGCTTTGAGGGAGCCTCTTAACGCCCTGTTTACGATCATATGTGCTTTCTGGATTGACTGGCAGCTTACCATGATTTTTCTTGTCAGCGCACCGTTCGTGCTTGGAATTGTGGCTGTATTCGGCAAAAAAATGAAACGTGCCACGAAGAAATCACTCATGGCAGGCTCGGAAATGCTCGCCAAACTTCAGGAAACATTATCTGGATTGAGAGTGGTCAAGGTTTATAACAGGCACGATTATGAAAATGAAAAATTCAAAACCATTAACATGCGGTTTCTCAAACATACTCTGAAAATGTCTAAAATAGACGCCGCTACAACGCCTGTTATGGAAGTTCTTGGAATGGCGGCGGGAGCAGCGGCGATAATCGCCGGCGCGTACTGGGTAAATTACGGAAGAATGGACAGCCCCGAGGAATTTTTCGGGTTGCTGATTTTACTTGGTGTCGCGGCGGAGTCTGCACGCAAAACAAGTGATGTCTGGAACAAGATTCAGGAGGCAAACGCAGCCGCCGAAAGAGTTTTCGATATAATGGATTCGCCTTTGGAATATGAAAAGCCCGGGGCAATCGCGTTGCCTGTGCTGAAAAACAGAATAGAGTTCAGAGACATAGTATTTTCATATCCGGGCACATCGGCTCAGGCGCTCAAACATGTCAATCTGACGATAGAAGCCGGACAAAATGTCGCTTTTGTCGGGCCGAACGGCTCAGGCAAAACAACGCTCGCAAACCTGATACCGAGATTTTACGACCCGGATTCGGGACAGATTCTGATAGATGGCCAGGACATTCGTGATGTAACGCTTTTCAGCCTGCGAAGTCAGATTGGAATGGTCACTCAAAATGTGGTGACATTCAACGACACCATTGCGGCAAATATCGCCTATGGAAAACCGGAAGCGACAAAAGAGGAAATAATCGAAGCGGCAAAACGTTCTTTCGCACACGAGTTCATCGCCCCTCTGCCGGATGGCTACGACACTGTCATCGGCGAAGAAGGCTCTGGCCTCAGCGGCGGGCAGCTCCAGAGAATTATAATAGCAAGAGCCATTTTGAAAAATCCAGCCATCCTGATTTTCGACGAAGCGACAAGCCAGGTCGATGCTGAAAGCGAGTCGAAAATTCATAAGGCTATCGAAGAAGTAATGCACAACAGAACGAGCATTATTATCGCCCACAGGTTCAGCACCGTCATTTCCGCCGACATTATTGTCGTTATTAACCAGGGGCGGATTATTGCCCACGGCAGTCATGACGAGCTGATAAACAAGTGCCAGCTTTACCAGAATCTGTACGAAACCCAGTTGGTAAAAGCCTGAAATAACTGTTGATATCATAGTCAACTGCGCTGCGATTAACACCTTAATTCATCCGTGTTGTTAAATTAAAATGAACTCAAACTGTTTTTTCAAGTAATAATAAATATAGCGCTCTTATTAGAAGGCTAAATATGAATACTATTGTTTTTTAATGGAAACGTCTTTATTTACACAATAAAGGAGTAAATACCAATGTTGACGGAACTTTATCACAATAATACAGAGTGTAAAAGTGAAGATCACGATAAACATCTATGCTATCTCACATCACAGGGCTTTAATCTGAGCGACCCGGATGAGTTTAAGGCATTAACAGATAATCCGCAATTCAGGTGTCAACACTGCGGCAGAAAAGCCAACAGCGACAACAATCTCTGTGCACCTGTACCAATATAATGCGAACTTAGGTAAATGAACTTTTGCAAAATTTGGAGAATTAATATAATTGTCTGATCCTCTTATTATTAAATAAGCTAATTATTTTCTTGAATATCCTGCATTTCTTTGGTAAATTATGCGAATTATGAACTCGGGCGGTTAGCTCAGTTGGCTAGAGCGCCTGCTTTACACGCAGGAAGTCACAGGTTCGAATCCTGTACTGCCCAATTTCGGTTTTTTTTAATATTTTTTTTACTCAGACTGAGGTCTCCTGAAATACTGGTTGGGCGCACCGGGCGTTGGACCACTGCCTGCAACCTGAGCACCGCTGTTATGCGCCCTGGTCAATGCCTTCGTAAGGGTAACGCCCGTGCCAGAGACCTGAACACCCATATCGTGTGCAAAAATAAGCGGCTTGGTTACAGTGATTGCTGCAGCTCCGCCCTGGCCGCCTCTGTTTCCACTCATGCCGAATCTGCCGCCGCGTGCGCCACCTCCGGAGACAGAAGCTATAACTGCTGTTTCACTATTCTCGCCGCTGTCAATTGTAATGGTCTGGCCGACGCTAAAACCTTCTGTGCCGGCTACAATGATAACGGTTGCGCCAACTTCGGCAGCAGTGTCCACCGCAGTACCGCCTGCCGTACCAACCGCTGCTATGACGGCGGTTTCTCTGTTCTCGCCAGAATCAATAATAATCGTCTGGCCTGTGCTAAATTCCATGCTTGAAACTTTGATATTATTTGCACCTGCTGCTGCAGCGACCGCCAGGTTTGTGCCGTTAGACTGCGACAGGAAATCATTGCAGTTACTGTCTGTGTCTTTGCCGTCCGGGAAGCGTCCTAAGCTTTTATTAGCCTCACCAGCAGTTGAGCCGCCGCGCCTGCCGAAACCACCGCGTCCTGCGCTTGGTGCAACTACAATGCACCCACCCTGACTTTGGTCACCTTCGAGAACAGCGATTTCCGGACTGGTAATGGTTCCGTTAGCGCTCGAGCTGCTCTGCTGGGATCCGTAAACCATTGCGTCAACAACTACCTTTCCACTGGCATCCATCAGTGCAATTGATCCTGCGCTGGCGGAAAGTGGGTTTCCAAACCACTGATTTGGCGCCGGTGTTCCCTGATAACCTGCATTTGTGACCTGTGTATTAACTACAGCCGCACCGTACTCGTGACTCCCGGACAAAGCGCTGTCGAGCGTGATGCCGCTGCCCAGCGCCTGTACTGCATCACCGCTCATGTGCTGAAAGCGTGTTGCCGGTGAGAAGCTGATTCCTGTCCCAGGGGCGGATACGTCAACTCCCGATATTTGATCGAACTTGAGCGGAGCGGCTAATTCGACTACTCCAGGTGTCCCGCCGCCCATTCCGCCGCGTCGTCCGCCACCGAAACCGCCTCCGCGTCCAGCGTCACCGGCGTCTGTACCGCCTGCCTGCGTGCTGACGCTCTTGACTGTGACAAGCTCTTTGCGTCCACCTGTGCCCACTGTTAATATGTCACCGACCGAGATGTTGGCAACGGACGCAATCCTGATACTGGTTGCGCCCGCGGCTATCTCAGCCGATAGAGTCGTCAGTGTAGCCGCTTTGCCGACTGAAGTAACTGTTGTAAGCTCGTAGTTACCGCCTATGTCTATACCAATCTTCTGGCCGACCTCGAAGCCGGCCGCGCTCGTGACAGGCAGGTTGGTCGAGCCAACGGGGAACGTGAGCCATGGCCCTGTGGACACAGGGATGAATACTGTTGTCATGGCTGCGGCTGCTGTTCCAGCGTTTTCTATTTTGCGAGTTTCTCCTTCGATTTTTATCTCCTGGCCTGCCGCGAAACCGGCTATGCTGCTAACATTGATTGTGGTATCGCCTTTTTGCGCAGGTGCTGCCAGCCCTGAGCTGGATTGGCCGAGCAGATAGAATCCTTTAGCGGCGATTTTTGTCCCTGACGGAATTGTCGCCAGCTTGACGGGTGCCCACTCACTCCTGGTGTTAATCACTGTCCAGTTGGAGATATCGACTTCACTTTCATTGGCGTTGTAAAGCTCAATGAACTGATTAGTCAATCGAACTTCATTTATTTTTATCGGGAAGGCATTCCGTATCCTCTGGGTAGTTGTCTCGGATTGTGCGATTCCGGTTGTCGGGTTTTTCCACTCAGCTTTGCCGGTCAGGTAGCCGGCGTTCATCGTCTTAGGCGAGGTGACCTTGAAAATCGCGTTCACACTAGCGCCCGGTGCAATCGGGTCAGCGAACGTCTTTTCCGCCTCGGTGGCGCTGGCAGATGTTTCGGGTAGGCCCAAGACCGCAAAGGTCCAATCTGCAGGCGGTAATATACTCAACTTGACACCTACCGCAGGTGCACCTGTGGTATTTGTGAATGTTACAGTGACATCCTGCGTCGAGGCTGGTGAGAATGTAGTGACCCGCGACATGCTTACTCGCGGCACATGATATCCGGCGGCTACGATGTTGGCGTGAACCTCGTTTGTAACATCTTCCGATGGATATCCTGATGTAATTATACCTTCGTAGAAAGTACCGGCTGAGCCGTTGCCGTTGTCTCCGCCGTTGCCCATCTGAACTGCTCCCTTCCTGTGCATCGGGAAGTAGCTGCTATTTTCACGTGAACCCGGGCGAGGTCCTTTGTAGAAGGTCGTGAGACCGCCATTTTGTGCGTTTCCGCCGCGAATCTCCCACTGGTTCCCTCCGCCCCCGTTAACGGTACCTGTAACGAACCGCCATGAATCGATTGTCGGATTGGCGGCGTTCTGCTTCGCGTTGTATCCAGAGAACAGACCAGCCTCCATGTCGGACATAATCCACGGTCCTGTTCCGCTTCCACTTCCCCATGCGGTGGCGGTACCGAAGTAAACAGTGTCCATAGTGCCTGTTCCCACAGCACGGCTGTTAGTCGAAGTATTGCCGTAGTTAAAGCAGCAGCCGCTGTCGTAGTGCGTGCCGTCGAAGACCATGTAGATGCCCTGCGGCTCGTCATTGACAGCAAGGCCGGCTGCATTGTTGTTGCGCAGCCCCATGCCCGGCATGATGTAAACGCCATAAGCCTTATGGCCCATGATTGTAATCGGCGCCATGTCCGCGATAGGCAGGGTGTTAAATCCGCCCTTTGCCGGACCCTTGAATGTTCCCGGGGGCGCCTGATAGAGGTGGTTACCCTTACCGGACTGGTCGTAGATGGCAGTGATCCAGCAGAGAGTGTCGGCGCAGAAAGCATCTTGTGCGGCTGCGTCGGCGTATCCGCCCGCATCACTTGCGGATGGCTGAACGACTCCGATTTCCATGGTCTTACCGTCCGACTGACGCCTGACCTGATAGAGCGAGCCTTTGTAGGATGCGAACAGCGCCCGCGTAGTGCTGTGTGCGGCTGCGCATGGGTAACCGGCAGCGGTATAGATGTCACCTGGTCCCTGCGGCCCTGGCGGAGCAGCATTTTGTCCAGCCCCGGCCTGTTTTGCTATCATCAGCATGGCGACAGGCAGCATGAGCGCCAGTGAGAGAATTATCACAAGACTTATTCTCGTTTTCATGTTCACAGCCTTTCAAACAATTTATACTAATTGCGCTTATATAAACAATAAAAACTTTTTGCCTGATTGTACCAATGCAAGGCTTGTCTTTCAAACATATAACGTCTCATCAGGGCATGGGCACGGCCAGGCTGTTTTGCAGAATCATAATCAGGTCGTCTGCGCTGTATAGTTCGGGGATGACCCAGCGCGAGCCGAAAACCAGTTTAGGTATGCCGCCTTTGCCGTTCTGGATAGTCTGGCCGTAAATCTTAACGCAGGCTGCAATATACTGATCAATCCAGGGATTAGCCCAGGCAGCGTCAAAGTTAGTCTGGCCGACCATTTCGACAGCTTTAGCTCTTGTGTCGTCGAGGCTTCGCGGGCGCCAGCGGTCGCCGGACTCAAACGAGAACATCCAGTTCTCGAAAGCAGGAAACACCTCGCGATTGGCCACCCAAACCGCCATGCCAATTTTGACCAGTTCACATGAATCCTTGTATTGCTCCGCTTCACTGAAAACGTATGGGTTACACTTTTTATCTAATGGCGCCGGACATAGTGCAAAGGCAAGTTTGCCATTATAGCGGCGAACCGCCTCATTGAGCATAAAATGTAATTGCTGGCAATGTGGGCATTTATAATCAAAGAGCAGTGTTACGACATATTGGGCGTCCGGTGAACCAACCAGCGGTATGGCGTTGGGATCAATAGCGGGCAGGTTTTCCTGCGACTGGCCGCTGTGATAGGCAGGCGGGGGAATAAAGACGACCTGGCTTATCGCCATAATACCTGAAAAAGCTATACCTGCAAGAGACAGTCCTAACGCAGGGAAAAAACCTATAATTCTTCGTGAGATAGTTGAATCGTCTTCTATTTGCCCGGGCGCTTTCCATATTACTAAAACCGCAAGTAATATACCGGTGATATGCGCGGTCATGCAATAGGGACAAAAGGCACCTATAAACCATTTCTGCACGATTGTGAACCAAACGGCACTTCCGGCAGCCGCCCCGACTATAACCAGCATTGCGCTCCATGCCAGACGTCGAACTGGTGCATCCTCAGACGGACCAATGAAAAGACTGGATACAATCATCGCCAGGTACACCCCCGCCGCAAGACCGCTGACGGGCAATATACCCCCTATAGTTGCCCATCGGCTGCTGAGCACCTGGTCGCACGAGCTTCCGCCGCCGCAGCCGATCACCGACCCGCCGGCCAGATAATGCCAGCTCATATAGGCGCTCAACGCCAGAGCTAGAATGCTAAAACCAGTCAACACCCATCGCCACCAGGGCCATGACCGGCGAAAACAAGTCATTTCTTTATCTTTGTAAGGAACCAAAGTCTATCCTTTATCGTGTTATACTAAGAGTTTTGCAAAAGTTTATTTAAACCTTCGCGGGAAATGAAAAGCTCCGCGGCTTCTTTACTATCGAGCCGCGGAGCCTGAATCTGTGTTGTCATGGACGGTTATAACTTCTGCCGTCTAATTTAGTTTCCCCGGCGTCCTCCCTGAGAACTCCTCGAATACTGATTTGCTGCTCCCGGTGTAGGACCGGTGCCGCCAACCTGCGCCCCGATGGCATGCGCCTTGGCCAATGCAGTGGTGAAGGTGATACCGCTGCCGGAGACCTGTACACCCGCTGCGTGCGCAAACTTGAGAGGTGCAGTAACGGTGATTGTAACGCCGCCTGCCCCGCCTCTGGCGCCGCCACGTTCGCCTCTGGCACCGCCCATGCCGCCGCCACGTCCAGTGCGGCCGCCGCTTACGGAGGCAACAACAGCAGTCTCACTGTTGCCGCCGCTGTCAATGCTGATGGTCTGGCCGGTGCTAAAGCCTGTCGCGCTGGCTACAGGTATAACTATCGCGCCAACTTCGGTGGCAGTGCCTACTGTGGTACTGCCTGCCGTGCCAACAGTCGCGATGACAGCACTCTCGCGGTTTTCGCCGCTGTCAATATTAATCGTCTGACCAGCGCTCAAACCTGATACGCTGTCAACTTTTATATTGTTAGAGCCTGCTGCCGAACTGGCTGACATAGTAATACCGGCTGTCTGTACGAGGAAATCGTTGCAGTTACTGTCGGTATCGGTACCATCAGGAAAACGACCTGTGCTCCTGCTGGCTGTTCCAGCAGTCATACCACCTCGTCCTCCACCACCACCAGCACTTGGCGCTGGTGCGCTGCAGCCGCTGCCTGGGGACACAGCCTGATAACCTTCTGATGCCCATGGATCAATAACACCGCCAAAGTTGAGACTATCAGCGACCAGGCCGGCAGCGTCACGCAACACCATGTTGCCGGCATTGGAAATAGCGGGACCGCCAAACCACTGGTTTGGTTTCCCTTGATAACCATCAGTAGTTACCTTTTCATTACGTACAGCCGCGTTTATCTCGTGGTTGTTATCCAGGGCTTTGTCGAGTGTGATATATGTACTCAGCGGCAGGACTGGCTCGTTGCTCGAATGGGCAAACTTTGTCGCCGGCTCGAAGCTGATTCCGGTTCCCCTGGCGCTGAAAGGTGTGTTGGCTGAATGATGGAACTTAAGCGGCTCAGCCAGGTCCAGTCCTGTTCCCCCGTCCCTGTTAGTGGATCTTTCGGGATAATTTGGGTTAAACGCTGATTGTGTGCCAACGTTCTTGACTGTAACCCACTCGACGCCGTGGTCAACAGTATCATATCCGAATCGAATCTTTTCGCCGGGTGAGATGTTGGCGACAGAAGACACCTTGATGTTGGTGTCGCCTGGTTTCGTATCCACCGACGTCCAGGCCTGAGTACCGGGCTTGCCAACGGCAGTGACTGTGACTACCTCGTATTTTTCAACGGTGTTTGCTGCGGTTGGGTAGGTTGCACCATAGCCGATAGCCATTTTCTGGCCAACCTCGAAACCAGCCACGCTCGTTACAGGCACATTAGTCGAGCCGACAGGTATCGTGATAACCGGACCTTCCGGCAGAGGCTGCCAGACTGTCGTCGGGCCGCCGCCGGGGCCGCCGCCTCGTCCGCCGCGACCACCTGGTGCTGCAGCGGGAGTCGGTGTCCTGATGCTTTCGATCCTGCGAATTTCCATGGCTGAGCCGGTGCCAATTTCAATCGTATCACCGACGTTCATGCCGGTCATGCTTCGGACGTGGATAGTAGTATCACCCTTTTGCGCGGGAACCGCCAGACCTGAGTTGGACAGGCCGAGCACATAGAAGCCTTTAGCCGCAAGTTTCGTTCCAGAGGGAATCTTTACCGACGAAAAGATGGGCTGCTGTGTCGGGTGCTGGGTCAGTGTCCAGTTGGAAATATCAACGGCACTGTCACCAGCATTATAAAGCTCGATGAAAGAGTTCGCGAACTCGTTTATTTTAATCGGACTGACATTCCTTACTTTTTCGGCCATTTTCTCGGAATGAGTCTGGCCGCTCGAATTTGTCCACGAGGCGTTGGAGACTATGTCGCCGTTAAAAGCTGCCGATCCGGAGGTGACCTTGAAGGTCGCGATCACAGTTGCACCAGGCGCTACCGGTTCAGTGAACGTCTTTGACGTCTCAGTAGAACCTGAGACAAAAGAGCTCCAGCCTGTGGGTACGGAAATACTTAACTTTAAGCCTGTCGCTGGAGCACCAGTGGTATTGGTGAATGTCACGGTGGTGTCCTGCGAGGAATCCGGTGAGAATGTCTGGAGTCCGGGAGGAGTTGCTGCTGCCGATGCCGGCGCTATGCTCAGCCGCGGTACTTCATATTTGGCAGCCACAATGTTTGCCTGAATCTTCTGGTTAAGCTCCTGAGTCGGCATAGTGTTTGCAGCCGTCATTGCGCCTTCGTAGAAGGAGCCCTGCGAGCCGTTGCTGTTATCGCCGCCGTTACCGAGGAGGATAGCTCCCTGCTTGCGCATCGGGTCATAGGTGTTGTTGGGGTTTTGGACACGCGGTCCGTCGAACTGGACCTTCATGTCGCCCTTCTGCGCATCGCCGCCCATAGTTCTCCAGTGGTGGGGTTCGCCGTCCATTGTGGCAGCTACGAATCGCCAGCTAATAATCGGCAGGTCCGGGCAGAACTTATTGTTGGGGGAATCAGTGACACAACCTACCAGGTTGTTCTCCTGGTCGCTCATAATCCACGGGCCTGGAGCAGGTCCGCGATACCAGGCGGTAGCTGTGCCAAAGTATGTGGTTTCCATGGTGCCGTCGCCGTCATCGCGGCTGTCGGTCTCGCCATTGCCGTAGTCGTAGCAGCAGCCGCCGTTGAAGTGGTGGCCGCTAATGACCCAGTATTGCCCTTCAGCCTGGTCGTCCACTGCGGTGCCATGTGCGTCATTCTGGCGAAGACCCATACCCGGTGCAATGAACACGCCATAGGCTTTGTGGCCCATAATCGTAACCGGCGCCCAGTCAGCCAGCGGGATGTTGTTAAATCCACCCATAGCCGGGCCGCTGAATCCCCCGCGAGGCGCCTGGACGAGATGGTTTTTCTTGCCGGACTGGTCGTAGATGGTGGTGATCCAGCAGTACGTGTTGGCGCAGAAAGCATCCTGTGCGGCCGCATTAGCATATCCACCCGCATCGCCCGCAGATGGCTGAACAACGCCGATGTCCAGTTTCTGGCCGTCAGACTGGCGCATAACCTCGTATAGCGGGCCGTTATAAGATGCGTACAGTGCTCGCGTGGTGCTGTGGGCGGCCACAAGGGGGCAGCCTCCGGCAGCATAGATATCTCCGGGGCCTTCCGGCCTGGGAGGAACACTGCGCCCCGCCCCGGCCTGTGCGGCCACAATCATCGTAGCGACAGGAAGCATGATTGCCAGTGCGAGCATTATCACAAGACTGATTCTCGCTTTCATGTTTATCCTCCTGCTCTTTTGACTTTGTTTGTTCATAACCAATCCCCTTTCAAAAAAGTTACAACTGTTTGCGTTTATTGGTATAAAGCATCAAAACCTTATATCTAATTGTATCATGGTAAAAACAACTTTCCAGCATTTCCTGAAAAAAAACTGGTTCAACACCAATATTTTTTTTACTTGTAATCATAATGGATTACCTGCCGAAAGGTACGTATGTATTCGAGTACAGTACAAGAATAAAGCTTAAGGGAAAGTATCAGACAGGTATCGCCGCTATTCAGTGCATGTACACACCGGAATTTAACAGCCATTCCGAAAGCTTCGAATTAGAGGTCGAGTAAAACGCCGGTGTATGTAATAAATGCACGTTTATTTTGCGTACATCCGGCGGTCAGTTTGAATAAAGTATTTTTGTGTGTATTATTTTTCTTTCGTCGGAGCAGGAGGTTTCTCTTTATCGGCAGATTTGCTGTTTTCAAACTTCTCTTTTAATGTATCAGCTTGTTCGAAGCCGCTCTTTTTTATCAACTCAAAAAATTTGTCCAGGTGCTCTTTCTCATTTTTCGGGTCAATCAAAGATAGTTTAAGTCTTGCATGAGCGGCAAATGGATACAGCTCCATCTGCTCGCAGCCTTCGGCAAATGCCCTGAAAGCGGCAACATCTCTCTTCTCGCCAGTATAAAAAGGAGAAACCTTCTCGATAAAAATCTTGAGTTGACTAATAACGTTCGGGTCATCGCCCTGGTACGCTCTCCAGAAAAACGGGTCTTTTTCCCTGCATATTTTATACATTGCAAGAGCTGTATTTTTCAGTTTCAGGTCGTTCGTGTCCCGGCTCGCTATCATATTCGATAAGCCCTTTTCATAATAAAACAATGCGCCTTCTGGATATTTTGCTATAGCCTTGTCATAAATTTCAATCGCTTTGGCATACTTCCCTTCGTCATGCAATTTTATACCTTCGCTTATTTCTTTGCTGAGCCTGACATACAGCTTGTCACGGAGCTTCCTGAAACCATCAAGCTCTTTGCGAGTGTTTTCGTCCACGTTAATACTGCCCAGCAGAAAATATATATCGGAATAAGGAATATCCCCGAAAGCGGCGTGCATGTAGGCATGAGCATATAAAACAGACGAATCACGCGGCGTTTGTTCCATCAGCGCACGCCAATAGTTTCCGTTTTTATATGTCATCATGGGAATATCTTTTAAAGTAATATTAATCGTTTTACCGGCAGCAGCATTCGAATCGTCTGCACTCTGCTCCAGAGACGGAATAAGAACGTTTTGCAGTATAAGAGCAAAATTTACGGATCCAATCAACCCCTTGTTGTCTATTATCTTTTCCTTGTATTCCTCAAGCCTGTCGCGGCTGAACTTTTTTACGGATTCCAGTTCCTCATACTGAGCAAATCCGGAAATGCTAAACATACACACTATCAGAACAAATACAATTTTTCTCATTGTCATTCTCATAAAAATTACCTCAAATAAGCTCAAAACCTTGAATCCTGTTTATTCTCATAATAACATCATGAGAACACCGGATTTTCCTGATAATCCTTAATATGACAATATCATAACATTTTTTTAAGCCGGAAAAAAAGTGTTTTTATCTGAGATGGTAAAAAATCTCGATTTCTCAAATTTATTTAATTTCAAATAGTATATAAAAATCCCCCGGAGGTGCATAACAGCCTGCATCCCCCGGGGTAATCGCCCTGCCGCTTTTATTACCACTGTGAATATCTTTTATACCTGTTAATAAATTCCATAAACTTGCAAACCGGCGGATCTGTGCTCGATGAGAATCCGGATGCGTGTCACCCTCATGGGCTGGGGAAGCACAAGTTTAAATACTCCGTCGGAGTAAAGCCTGGCTCTTGCACCTTTATTGAAGACTTCTTTTCTGGCTCCCGCCGGAGTCTGATATGTAATTTCGATATCGTTAATCCTGAGATAATCAGTCATTTGTCCCGTGCGTTTTAATTGAATTTCCCTGACAGGTCTTGCCGCAGCATCACAAATAGTTTCGAGCCACCCGTCATTTCCCGGAGGCGTTGTTCCGAGAAGCACTTCTGTCGGTCTGCGGGATCTTTCCATTCTTTCTCTGCCCGGGCGGGGAGGTTCAAAATTATACGGCACGCCGGATATTATCAGGCCGTCGGAATCATGCTCCGCTAATATTCTTATTTTGCTGATTCTCATTGGTTTTGGCAAAACCAGCTTAAAAACTTCATTTGGGTAAAACCTTGTTCGTGCGCCCTGGTTGAGTGTCTGCTTTTCAGGACCACTCGGAGTCAGGTATGTAAGTTCGATGTCATTTATTCTCAAATATCTTGAATCACCGCCAGTTTGCCTGATGCGTATCTCTTTGAAAGGTCCTTCGTAACGTGTTGCGCATTCTGTTTCGTGCCATGTATCGTTGCCGTGAGGAGTTCTGCCAAGAAGAATCTCGCCCGGATAAGGGCACTCCGCGAAAACAAGCATATTTTCATAGTCTCGGAGCAGTTCTTTCATATCATCGAGAAGGAATTTTATCTCCGCTGAATCGAGAACGGGTTTATCAGTCTCCTGTTTAAGGTCGTTTGCAGTCTCAAGAATATACTGTGAAACAGCGGAAATATCTTTTTTATAATCAACCGCAGCCGCATAAAGGTACATGGAACATGTCAAAAAAATCAGAACGAAAAGAACTGTTATTTTGAATTGTTTACTGTTTCTCATAATCCTATACTCCTTTCTGCAAATAAAAGGCGAAAAAAACAATGAAAGTAACAAAAAATCAGCGATTCAACGTGCTTTTATATCTTTTTCTCCATAAGAGAGCAAGATTATTTCACAGTTCACAATCCGGCAATATGAACTATTAAGTTCCCTTGCCGTATTTATTGGAAGATGTATAATAGGGAAAAATACAAAATGAATATTTTGACAGGTATTAATGTGAAAAAAACTCTGTATTCTCACTTGCAGGGACGCAAAGTGACAAATGAACAAAGCGGCAAGTGGCTGAATTATCTTTGTATCTCTATGCCTTCGTATGTCTGTGCCTTTATGGTTTTTTATTCTCTGCTGTCTTTTAGCATGAATGCTGATTCCGCTTATGGTCAAGCCGCAGCAGAGAACAAGTCAGAACAAATTCCATCTCCATCTTCAGAAATAAACTTAAAGGACATTCCGAACAGGATAGTTTATGAGAGTTACCGCAGGACAGAAGGCAGAAGCAACTGGGAAATCATCATGAATGATGCCAACGATTCCAACCAGGTCAACCTGACTAAAACGCCGGATATTGATGAGATGTATCCCCATGTCTCTCCTGACGGCAGTAAAATTTGTTTCGTGGTCGATGAAGGCACTACGAGAAGAAATAAAGTCAGAAGCGTTTATTATATGAATATAGACGGGACAAACCGGGTAGAAGTCGCCAGAAACGCCAGGCAGCCATGCTGGAGCCCGGACGGGAAAAAAATCGCCTATCTAAGAGGTGAGTACGAACGGTATAATCAAAGTGAATATGCGACGGCAGGTCTGGTAATTTACGATTTGGAAACACGAAAGCATCAGAATCATCCGAATCCGAACCTGATTCACATGTATGCTATTTGCTGGTCGCCGGACGGCAACTGGTTTCTCGGAGTTGTTAAAGGAAATTCGGAATACAGCGACGCTATACTTGCCTTTGACGCTAACGGTACGGGAGTTTTTGACCTTGCCGCATGGGGCGTTAAAGGATGCAGGCCGGATTTCAGCAGAGACGGCAAACAGATAACCTGGGGCGAAACCGACTGGGATTTGTGCATCGGTGATTTTAATATTGGGCAGCAGGGACCGTCAGTCAGCAATATCCGCAAGGTTGTAAATTGCAGGCAGAACATGAAAGTCTATCACGTTGATTTTTCGCCGGACAGCAAGTATATCATTTTCAGCTATGGCTCATCCGAGGGCGGCCAGCAGGTTGGCGGATTGGCCAATGGATGGGATATATGCATTGCAGACCTTACGGGAAAGTGGTATAAAATTACAAACGACGGCAGGCACAACAAGGAACCCGACTGGATTCCTGTTACGCTGAATAGCAAGACAGAAACCGACAAACCTGTTTCCGTTCAAGCCGATTCTTCTTAGTCTTGACTTTCCGCAGGTTTTATTCCAAAATACAGTTATTAGCTCTTTGCAGTATTTAAATTATGCGATAATGGGTGTTAGAAAGAAAATTATGACAAAGATTATTATTTGTGTTACAGTTCTTTTAAGTTTGTTTGCAGCAGATATAGTTATCTATGGACAGCAATTGCCTGATGAGGCTAATCTTCCCTTATGGCCATCGGAATCCAACGCTATAAATCTCAGGGACATACCTTTCAAAATCGTCCATGAAAGCTACATCGAGACCAATAGTCAGAAAAACTGGGAACTGTTTATTATGAATGCCGACGGCTCCAATAAAATAAATCTGACCAATACGCCTGACCTCGATGAAATGTATCCTCACATTTCTCCGGACGGCAGCAAAATTTGTTTTGTCATCGATAAAGGCTCTACTCGAAGAGACAGAGTCAGAAATGTTTATTATATGAACATAGACGGGACAGAACGCGTCGAAGTGGCCAGAAATTCAAGGGAGCCGTGCTGGAGCCCCGATGGAAAATCAATCGCGTATCTCAAAGGCGAGTATCAGACATACAGCACAAGAGAATACGCTACATCGGAGCTTATCATCTACAATATAGAAACGAAAGAGCATAAACCTCACCCGAACAAAAACTTACAGCATATTTACGCGATATGCTGGGCGCCTAACGGCAGATGGATTCTTGGTGTAACACAGGGACATTCTGAATTCAGCGATGCAATATTAGCGTTTGAAGCAAACGGCACAGGCATACATAACCTCGAACAATTCGGTGTTATCGGATGCAGGCCTGACCTGCGCTATGACGGTAAAAAACTCACATGGGGACAAACAGACTGGGATTTGTGCGTCGCTGATATCGACCTCGAATCCGAGACGCCTAAAGTTGAAAATAAGCAAAAAATTGTCAGGTGCCCGATGGAGTATAAAATCTATCACGTGGACTGGTCGCCCGATGGAAAATACATCGCTTTCAGCTACGGTTCCGCAGAAGGCGGCCAGCAGGTAGGCGGCCTTGCAGAAGGCTGGGACATTTGTATTACCGACCTGTCCGGGAAATGGGTCAAAGTAACAAAGGACGGAAATCATAACAAAGAGCCTGACTGGGTACCGATTCCTGTCAAAAATAACCAGTCAAAAGATAAAAACAGTGACATTGCTGATGCAGAGGCGCTAAAAAACAAATGGATAAGCGATTTAATTACAAAATAGAAAGCTTTTGTTTTCTTGCCGCCGTGCTGCTGTTCGTTTCAGGCTGCCGCAAGGTCGATAATCCTGCAAATATGCCGGAAGTTGTAACGACAAAAAGCGGCGTAGAAATGGTAGTCATACCCGCAGGCTGGTTCCAAATGGGAAGTGACAAAGGACAGGCTGACGAAACTCCTGTGCATAAGGTCTGGATCAGCTCTTTCATGATGGACAAATACGAGGTGCCGCAGGAGGAATTTCGCAAGCACCAGATTTCCGATCCTTCTCATTTCAAAAATCCCAAAAATCCTCTGAACCAGATGAACTGGTCAGATGCCGCTATGTACTGCAACGACCGCTCTTACTCAGAAGGTCTCGAAGAATGTTACGATGAAAAGACCTGGAAATGTAATTTTCAGGCAAATGGCTACAGGCTGCCTACAGAAGCGGAATGGGAATATGCCTGCCGGGCGGGTACGCAAACGGAATACAGCTTCGGCAATAACCAGAACCTGTTGGGAAAATATGCCTGGTATGAAGCCAATTCCTCGCGAAAGACAAATCTCGTGGGACAGAAAAAGCCGAATCCATGGGGACTCTATGATATGCACGGAAATGTCTCGGAATGGTGCAATGACTGGTATTCGCCAGACTATTACAAAAACAGTACTGAGCGAGATCCGAATGGTCCGGCAAAAGGAAAAGAAAGAGTCATACGCGGCGGCTCGTGGAAATCCGCAGCCCAAAGCTGCCGGTCTGCATATCGTGCAAGCGACCCTTCCATCAATGATACATGCCTGTCGAGTGACACCATCGGATTTCGATGCGTAAGAAATGTTCCGGCAAAATACGATTCTAAATCGGAGGAACAGAATATGAAAAACGAAAACAAATCGGAAGAACAAGCCAGGCGCCAGAACGATAGAGACCGCATGAAAACAGGATTTCTTTTCGATAATATTTTTCTCGAACACAAGACAACTCCCGACCATCCTGAAACACCTCAAAGACTTGCAGCAATAATAGATAACCTGAAAGAAAAAAAGTTATATTCAGAACTTGAACATATTCCAGTCATACCGGTTGAAATAAAATATCTGCTTAAAGTGCATACTCAGGAATATATCGAGCATGTAAAACAGGTATGCCAAAACGATGAAGGCTGCCTTGATTCATCAGATACACCTGTATCGGAAAAATCATACGAGGCGGCTCTCATGGCGGCTGGTGCGGTTACATCTGCGATTGACGCTGTAATGGAAGGAACGGTCAGAAACGCTTTTTGTGCAGTACGTCCCCCCGGTCATCACGCCGAAAAAGACAGGGCTATGGGCTTTTGCATATTTAACAATGTTGCTGTCGGAGCAAGATATATACAGGACAAATACAACCTCCCGAAAATACTCATCGTTGACTGGGACGTTCATCATGGAAATGGAAGCCAGCATTCATTTTTTTATGACCCGAACGTTTTATATTTCAGTGTTCATCAATATCCATTTTATCCCGGCTCAGGAGAAGAATCAGAAAAAGGTGCAGGTGAAGGTCTGAATTTTACAATTAATGCACCCTTGCCCGCAGGCTCGACCGATGCCGATTATATGGAAGTTTTTGAAAATAAGCTGAAACCCGCCGCTCTTTCTTTCTCGCCTGACTTCGTGCTGATTTCCGCAGGTTTTGATACGCACAAAAACGACTTGCTCGGCGGGATGAGAATGACAGAACAGGGTTTCACGCAGATTACAGGAGTTGTAAAAGATATTGCCCGGAAATGCTGCGAATCCAGGCTTGTTTCCGTTCTCGAGGGTGGTTATCATTTGCAGTCGCTTGCCGGTTCGGTTGAAGCGCACATTCGAGTATTAATGGAATAGAAAGTCACTAATGTTATTTCAAACATGGGTATTCCTGCTCTTCTTTATCGCTGTATATTCGATTTACCTTGTTCTTAGAAAAACAAGATTCGGCCTGTTATGGCTTTTAATTTCTTCGTACTTTTTTTACGGCTGGCTAAATCCCCTTTATGTAATTCTGATTTTATATGCAACTGTATTCGATTTTGTAATCTCTGCGCAGATGGAAAAGAGCCGCAAACGCAAGTTGTGGCTTTCAGTGAGCATAATTAACAGCATTTTACTGCTGAGTTTTTTCAAATACGCCGATTTTCTTATAGATAACCTGAATAACCTGCTTTCAATTTTGAATATTCCTTATGAAATAATGTCACTTGGAATACTTTGGCCCATAGGACTGTCTTTCTATCTGTTCCAGTCGATGGGCTACATGATTGATTTATATCGCGGCAACATAATCAGAGAAAAAAGTTTTATAGCGTATGCGGCTTTTGTCGCGTTCTTTCCGCGTCTTCTGGCGGGTCCCATTGAAAGAGCGGGAAATCTCCTGCCGCAGATGCGAAACCTTCCGGCTGTTTCACGGGAAGATATAAGTGACGGCCTCTCGCTTTTCATTGTCGGGCTATTTAAAAAAGTCGCTGTCGCGGATTATCTCGCCATGTACGCTGACAAAGTGTACAGTAACCCGGAACAATACCAGTCACCCGCGTTAATACTTGCTACATTCCTTTTTGCATGGCAGATTTATTTCGATTTCAGCGGCTATACAGATATGGCTCGCGGCGTGGCGAGATTATTCGGAATCCGATTGATGCTCAACTTCAATAATCCGTATCTTGCGACAAGTTTGGGCGACTTCTGGAACAGGTGGCACATAAGTCTTTCTTCATGGTTCAAAGATTATGTATATATCCCCCTGGGAGGCAATCGCAGGGGTGAATTTAATACATATAAAAATATGTTTATAACAATGGTGATTTCAGGCTTGTGGCACGGCGCAGCATGGACATTTGTAATCTGGGGCGCAGTCCATGCTGCCGGGCGATTTGCAACAAGAGAACTTGAAAAAACAGAATTTTATAAAAATAAAGTACCGAAGCTCTTCAAACAATTGTTTGTTTTTATCTTTGTCAGTTTTGCGTGGATTTTCTTTCGGGCATCAAATATCGGCGATGCCTGGCTGATTATATCGAGAATATTCGGTTCCGGATTTGCAAATCCGTATTGTCCGCTGCTTGCGATATTCCTGATTGCTGCCGCCTGGTTATACCAGTTTATTTACGAATCCGGATTAAGAAATTTGCTTGAATTAAAAAGCCTGAATACGGCTATGGTTATTCTGATGATTTTATATCTGGCTGTTTTCGCCCCTTCACGTGAAAACTATTTCATATATTTACAGTTTTAACAATGATGAATAATAAAGGTAATAATAAACCGGAAATAAAGTTCAGCTCGAACAGCATTCGACTGAATATAAGGCAATGGATTTTTGCTGCGATTTTCTGTGCGGCTGCTATTATTTCCATACCTGCTGTATGGAATAAGATCGAGAAATTCACCCCGGATGATGATTACCGGCTTCCGTATCAGTTAAACAGTGACTACTGGCAATACGAACGATACAGCAAGCTTGCCTGCGAGAAATACAAAACAACAGTATTAGGGGATTCGGTCATATGGGGACATTATGTTCCTAAAGACCAGACACTCTCGCATTATCTGAATGAGTTGATGGGTGAAAACACATTTGCAAATTCAGGTATTGACGGCATGCACCCTGCCGCTCTTGAGGGATTGCTTCGCTATTACGGAAAAGATATAAAAAATAAAAATGTCATTCTGCATCTTAATCTTTTATGGTTAAGCTCTCCAAAACATGATTTGCAGACTGACAAAGAATTTCGTTTTAATCATCCCAAACTCGTATCCCAGTTCACAACGAATATTCCCTGCTACATGGCGCCATTTTCCTCAAAGCTTGCTATCGTTTTAGAACGTCCCTTTACTTTTCCGGGCTGGACATCTCACTTGAATATCAAATATTTTCAGAACATGAACATGCCGGCATGGACAATCGAGAATCCATATAAAAATCCGCTTTGCCCGATAGATGTTAATCTGCCGGCTCAGGATAAATACGATGACACAGCAAAATCTGAAAGCACTACATCCGGCGAAAATTTTCAGTGGGTACAGTCTCAAACGAGCCTGCAATGGAAATTCTTCAGAAATTCAATCGAGCTGCTTCGGAACAGGGGAAACAAAATACTTGTCCTTGTCGGGCCTTTCAATGAGCATATGATAGATGAGCAAAGCATGGACAATTACCTGAAACTGAAAAGTGAAATCGAACTCTGGCTGAAACAGAACGATATTGCATATTTTGTACCGCCTGTGCTGCCTGCTGAACTCTATAATGATGCAAGTCATCCGACAGCCGAAGGCTATAAGATGCTCGCCGATGAACTTCTCAAGAGCGGAAAGATTAATTGAGCATATAGACAAAACAGTTAAGTTATATCATAATATATAAGCTATATAAAATTTGGATGAGTATTGAAAGGGAATACAATGAAAAAAAACACATTATCAGCATTAATTTTAACCGCATTAATTCTCATGGGCTGCAGCAATAAGCAGACAAATTCGGACAATGGCACAGGCGATTCAGCCAGTATTGTAAAAAAGGTCGGCGAGAGTTTTGTTATAAAACTGGAATCGAATAGAACTACGGGTTATTCGTGGCGCCTGGCGGAACTTAAATCCGGTATTGTCGAAAAGGTCAGCGACGTTTATAAGCCAAATGAAACAGCAGGAAATATTGTCGGTTCAGGCGGAATCGAAGAATGGACATTCAAAGCCGTTGCAAAAGGTACAGTTACAATAACTCTCGAATATGCAAGGCCATGGGAAAAAGATATTCCGCCGGTCAAGACCGCATCTTGCACAGTTACAGTGAAATAATTCCCTGAAATTTTCCTTTTGCCAATCAGGAACAGGAACAATTGCGATTTACTTCAAAATCTTTTTAACCGCTTTGACAATATCTTTTTCTGTCAGGCCGTAATGAACAAGAAGCTGCTCATAATCCAGCGCAGATTGACCGAAAGTATCCTGTATTGCGACTGCTTCCATCGGAATAGCTGAACCTCGCATTATATAAGCAATTGCACTTGCAAGACCGCCGATTATCGTATGCTCTTCGACAGTAATAATGCCTTTGGCTGAACTGCAAAGTTTCTTAATTGCTTTTTCGTCAATTGGCTTTAAAGTGCTTACATTAACGACCTTCAGCGAGACGCCTTTCTTTTCCATGATTTCAGCGGCTTTCAGCGCCTTATATACCATATAACCATGCGCAAATACGGTGATGTCTTTGCCTTCGCGTATTACGGTTGGCTTGCCGATTTCAAATTCCTGTTTTTCATCGGTAACGTCAGGAATTTCATTTCGAAGAATACGGATATACACAGGTCCATCGTACTCGACAGCGGCTTGTACCATCTTTCTGGTCTCTATTCCGTCGGCAGGAGATAATACTGTCATATTAGGCAGAGCGCGCATAATTGCAACATCTTCGATGCTCTGATGTGTTGCGCCGTCGCCAAAATCAGAAAGGCCGCAGCTTGAGCCGATTATTTTCACATTAACTTTACCTATACAGACACTAACGCGAATCTGGTCATACGGCCTGCCTGCTGAAAAAACAGCAAATGAATTTACAAAAGCTATCTTCCCGCTTAAAGCCAGACCTGCCGCAACAGAAACCATATTCTGCTCACCGATACCCATCTCGAAATGACGATCAGGAAATGCCTCCTCGAAAAGACAGGTCATAGTCGATTTACACAGGTCGGCGTCCAGCGCTACGATACGTTCGTTTTGCATGCCTAATTCAACAAGGGTTTTGCCATATACTGTTCTGCAATTTTGCATATTCATCTGTTTTTATCCTTAATCTTCGAACAGCTTACGTGCTGTTTCATACTGTTCCGGGGTCATTACGCCGTGATGGAATTGTGCCTTGCCTTCAGCAAAGGGAACGCCTTTGCTTTTTACGGTATTGGCAATAATCATTGTCGGCTTGCCTTTTATTTCGTCAGCCTGGTCAAGTGCATCGACTATTTGAGTAATATCATGCCCGTCGATTTCAATGATGTGCCAGCCGAACGCTTTCCATTTTTCAGGGTGCGGATTCGTATCATATCGCTCGACAACCGGTCCCATAGCCTGAACGCGGTTTTTATCCAGAATCGCTACGAGATTGTCCAACTGAAAATTAGATGCTGTCATCGAAGCTTCCCAGATTTGCCCTTCAGCGATTTCACCATCTCCTATAATACAATAGACTTTATAATCCTTTTTATCGAGTCGTCCGGCAAGAGCTATACCGCAGGCTACGCTGAGACCCTGCCCGAGCGAGCCGGTATTTGCCTCAATACCCGGTGTTCTGAGCATTTCAGGGTGTCCCTGGCATGCCGTACCGAGTTCCTTGAGTGTTCGCAGTTCTTCCTTTGGAAAATATCCAAGCTCAGCCAGGGCAGCATATTGCGCAAGGGCGGCATGACCTTTGCTGAGCAGAAATCTGTCTCTATCAGGCCATCTCGGATTTTGGGGATCTATCCGCATCTTGTGAAAATACAGTACAGATACGATGTCCGCAATTGAGCTGGAACCGCCCAGATGGCCAGGCTTGCCAGCTCCAATCATCATTACTATTTCATAGCGAAGCTTCCTCGCTATTTTTTCCAATTCTTTCGTTTTCTTTTCGGTAATCGGCATAGCTGCCCATCTCCTATATTATTTATATCTTATTTTTAAATAAAGTGTAATGTTACTTTAAACAACTGGAAAATGCAAGGATTATTTTGTATTTATATTTCCTCGAATTCAGCGTTTTATTCTGGCTTTAAAATTATCTCATGGATAAGTTAAATTAATCTATTTACCATCAAATGATATATTATATAATTGATTATCTATGGAAATGAGCAATATTTTAATGGCGTTTGGCATTACCCTGCTTGCCGGACTGGCAACAGGACTCGGCAGTGTGTTAGCCTTTTTTGCAAAAAGAACCAATACGAAACTGCTTTCATTCGCCCTCGGTTTTTCAGCCGGCGTGATGATTTATGTTTCATTTACCGAACTGCTTAATGAAGCCAGAAATGAGCTTACAAATTCAATGGGGGAAAAAACCGCCTCATGGGTAACTGTTCTGTCTTTTTTCGGAGGGATAATATTTATCGGCATCATCGACAAGCTGGTTCCTGATTTCGAGAATCCGCATGAAGCCCATCGCGCAGAAGAAATGAAGGAAACTGAGCTTGCCGATAAATTCCGCAAGCTGTACCGTTTGGGTATTTTTGCGGCTATTGCCATCGCAATTCACAACTTACCGGAAGGACTAGCCGCTTTCACGAGTTCAATAAAAGATACCAGGCTCGGAATTGCAATCGGCATTGCAATAGCAATTCACAATATTCCCGAGGGGATAGCTGTTTCGATTCCGATATTCTACTCGACAGGCAGCAGGAAAAAAGCATTTGTTTATTCATTCCTGTCCGGGCTGGCCGAACCATTAGGCGCATTGCTTGGATTTGCAATTATTTACTGGTTTTTTAACGATGCTGTATTCAGCGTTGTACTGGCATCAGTAGCAGGCATAATGGTATTCATCTCACTCGACGAGCTTCTTCCTGCGGCAAGAGAATACGGCCATTACCACCTGGCCGCCTACGGACTGGTAGCAGGAATGGCGGTTATGGCCGCAAGCCTGCTCATACTCATTTAGAATTACTATCTTACAATCTCTTTCTGTATCGACCTTGCAGCCTTTTGTACTTCACCCATTGAAGAGTCATAAGGATGCAGATAGAAGCTGTAAGCATATTTTCCGGTTCCGGGCAGTGTAAATTCGCTGTGCGTTCGTGCACCCCAGCTATTATCGCCGCCTACGCCCATTTGCCTGTAGTCAAGGTTCAGATAAACCTCATCGCGTTTGGCAACCTGATAAAGATGTTTAGGTCCAGTACGGTCCTCGCTCGTCAAGTCTTCGGAAGTATAATGCAGCGCATTGACACTTAATAAAGGCTCCCCTGCCGCAAGAAGCCCGACACCGTTTCCATTAGTTAAAGCTATCCAGCGAACATCTGCCTTGTTTCCTGTCTCTGTAGGCTGGGAATAATCAAATAACTGCTCATCTACCTTACCCTGATAGAGATCGACTCTTGCATCGCATCTGTCCCAGTACGTTTCCTGCGGACCTTTTCCAAGCCACTGGATTGTCTCAAATCCTTTGGGCATTGCCATTTTCATGCCGAACTTTGGTAATTCCGCCAATCCGGTTTGCATTCTGCGATTAGAACCTCTGCGCGCACCGGGCTGCGGCTGTTGCTGAACCTGCTGACCACTGGCTTGTCCTTCTGCACTGACACGGATTGTGCCACTGCCGTATATTTGATACTTCAGGGCATAGTCGCCATTAACATCTTCGATTCTCGCATTTATTGAAACTTCAATCTCTTTCGGAGATGTCTGTGTAACTGCGACATTCTGCGGTTTCCAGCTCTTCATCGCGGTTCTCCATACTGCACATCGGGAAGGCATTTGATTGCCGCGGTCGTTATCAGTCGGAGCACGCCAGAAATCAGGCATCAACGGCTCGGCAACAAGCTCAGCGCCTTTATATTTCCATGAGCTTAAGAAGCCGGTACTTCTGTCTATTGCGACTGAAAAATCTGTTCCTTCAATGCTTACCTGCTTTTCCCCGTCAATAAGTTTCAAAGAAGGCATCTGACTGATATTCACTGCAGCAGGAGCTTTCTCAAAAGGCATTTTTAATTGTTCCCATGCCATCTCATGCCCCCTCGTTGCCCAGGATTGTTCGTTTTTAAGCGTGAAGCTGACATCAAGAAAATACTCGACACCCGGCTCTGGAGTTACAGGTTTGAAAGATATAGTGATTTGTTTTGTTTGCTCAGGCTCGATGTTGAGGTCGCTGATAATTCCCGTTTGAATAACCTGGTCATCAGCGCTGATAGTCCATGTCCCCTGAACCAGGTCGTTTAGATTCGTGAAGAAATAGCCGTTCTTAATTTCAATCAGTCCCTTATTTAAATCAACAGCCTTAACCTGTATGCTCTGATACACTTTTTTCATTTCAGCCAGACCCGGGTGCGGCGTCCTGTCTGCGGAGACAAGACCATTGCAGCAGAAATTATCATCGGATGGCGTACCTTCGGGCCCGAAATCTCCGCCAAACGCCCAGAATGTTTTATCTGACGGTTTTACAGTTATGAATTTACCATTGCGATTTTCAACGATAGGCTGAAGCAAAGACTGGTCCACCCAGTCCCATACAAGACCGCCCTGCAGATAAGGCATATTGTAAATCTGGTTCCAGTAGCTCCAGACATCGCCGTTGCTGTTACCCATAGCATGAGTATATTCGATTAAAATAAACGGACGAGTCTGTGTTTGCGATGCATATCTGCCCAGGGTATCAGGACTGCTGTACATCGGACAAACAATATCCGTATCGGGACGATTGCCTGCTTCGCAGGAAGATACGAGTCTCGACGTGTCACGCTTGTGCATCCACGCCGCGGTAACCTCAAGATTCACGCCCCAGCCGTTTTCATTGCCGACAGACCATATAATAATAGAAGCATGGTTCTTGTCGCGCTCAACCATCCTGACGGTTCGGTCCATATAAGCAGCCTGCCATGTAGTGTCGCGGGTAATGGAAGTATTGCCGTGACATTCGATATTGGCTTCATCGACTAAATAAATCCCGTAACGGTCGCACATATCGTACCACGCGGGGGTATTGGGATAGTGACTTGTACGTACGGAATTGAGATTGTGCTGCTTCATTATTTTAATATCCTGAATCATATCTTCAGGTTTGACGTATTGCCCTCTTACAGGATGATGCTCATGCCTGTTTGTTCCTTTAATGAAAATTCGCCTGCCGTTCACAAGAAGATTGCCGTCTTTTAATTCCACTTCACGGAATCCGACATTAACAGGAATTACTTCCACTACCCTGCCGCTCGAATCTTTGAGTGTCAGCAGCAAACGATACAAGTTCGGATTTTCCGCAGACCACAGTTTTACGTTTTTGACATCAGCAGTAAGAGTCTTTTTGCCTTCTCCGTTTGCAGGCACTTCGCACGAGCCTGAAACTGCAGGAACAACCTGTGCGCCTGTACCATCGAGAAGTTCCGCTGATAATGTAACTTTGTCAGCCTGAGATTTTTTGCTATCAACTGTAAAGTCAACGATTAATTGACCGTTTTTGTAAGTTTCATCAAGAGGCGTTTTGACCTCGAAATCGAAAATATGCAGCGAATCCGGTGACCAGAGATATACATCCCGGAATATTCCGCTCAGACGCCAGAAATCCTGGTCTTCAATCCATGAGCCGTCATTCCAGCGAAAGACCTGAACGGAAATCTGATTTTTGCCTGGCTTTACGACATCGGTAATATCGAATTCAGCAACAGTCCGGCTATCCTTGCTCATACCTATACGCTGGCCATTAATCCAGAGAAAGAAGAACGAATTCACACCGTCGAAAACAATATTTATTCGACGACCGTTCCAGTTCTGGGGCACTTCAAACGTGCGCCTGTAAGAGCCTACATGATTATTTTCGTTCAGTACAAACGGAGGCGTTGACCTTTCCCTGCCTTTCATCCATGGATATTGCGAGTTCGTGTAAATAGCAACTCCATAGCCCTGAGTTTCGATGTTGGAGGGAACCGGAATCGTATTCCATTCACTGTCATCGAAATTAGTTTGAAAAAAGTCCGTTGGTCTTTGTGCAGGTTCCGGAGACCATAGAAATTTCCAGTCGCCGTTCAGCGAGGCAAACCACGGAGATTTCGAGCGGTCATCCAGCGTTGCAACAGCCTCAACCTTTTTGGCGGATTCCACGTCAGGATATATCATCATCGTGGCATGAGGAGCCAGGCGATTCTGCCCGACCAACTGTTGATTTTCCCACTCATTGGTCGAGGTATTCTGTCCTGCGCCAAGACATACTAAAAACAAGCCTGCCGCAAGAAAAGATAACAAAGGTGTAATAATTTTAGTCTTAATGGGTGTGACAGCATTTTGAAGCATCATTATATTTGTCCTCCATTCAGAATATCAACTGAACTTTTGCAATAAGTACATTTAGATAATATCTAATGCCTTATTTCACTATTAAATTTTTTCAAGGTTCATATATAATAATGCTTTATTAACGAAAATCAAGTATGGTTTGAAATTTTTACTACCAAAATAATCGTATGCCTTTAAAATAAAAAAACAGGAATTCTTGGCAATTCGAACAAAAAGGATTCCTGCTTTAACTTTCCTGATAATTTCTTATCACTATGTACCAAATTCGATAATCTTGAAAATGGGTAACCTGCTATGGTTTTCACCCAGAGCATTATTTTCCAGGCTGTTGCCTGTCCGCCTTCGGCGGATAACTCCATCTACGGATTTTACCCATAGTATTACAGAAGAAAAAAATTCTAATTTAGTATCAACTTTTGCTGCTTTACATAGACAATATTAAATGAAAGGCACCATTTCAGGCAGCGGATCCGGCTCATTGGGATCCTCTTCAATAGCATTAAGCCACAGCCCTGCTGGTACCATCTCCGGAAGCGGAGCCGGCTCATTTGGATCCTCTTCAATAACATCAAGCCGCAGTCCGGCCGGGACCATCTCAGGCAGCGGATCAGGCTCGTTGGCATCCTCCCCGATAACATTAAGCTGGAAATCTGCCGGTACCATCTCCGGAAGCGGGTCAGGCTCGTTGGGATCTGCTTCCTGATATATCACTTCAGCATTGATTTTATTACAAGTCTGGTTCATATTTGCCATGGCTATGGAAAGCAGCAATGCAACTGCTGTTACTGCGAACAAATTTTTCATTAAACTATTCATTTTCGTCTCCAATAAATTTCTGGTAATATCTTTTTAATAAATTTCAAAAATACAGCTCTTTATAATTCTATCCTTCTGAATAAGTGTTCTGTAAGGTTTTAATAATAATTGGCGATGTAATTCCGCTTGGAAGCATCTGGTCCTGGTCGGGAGTGATATCAATTACGCCGATATCGCCCAGTTCGGTAGTTTCTGAACCTCCGTCATCAAGAGTAGCGCCTATGTTCGTTACATAACCTGACGACCATTGGCTTGTATCAGCCATGGAAATTATCGTGCCGTAAATCTGGGCATTACCTCTTACGTCAACGATACCGCCAATTATCGCACCGGTTAAAACATTATTTTCATTCAGCTCCGGATTGGTATTACCAAGGTTCACATTAAAGTGAGGAGCAAGAATAGTAGCTTCCTGAACGCTTGATGTATTCTCAAAAGCCGCTTCTCCGGTAAAATACAGGCAGTTCTGCATCCATTTTAATGATTGCGGTACATTAGTAACAATAACGCCGTTGAAAGTGCAGTTTTCAAAGCGTACGTTATTGTAATAGCTGCTCGTATTCTTGTTGCAATCGATATACAGAACCTCTTCAAATGTACAGTTTCTGAACAGCGCATTCCTGTTGCTCGGGAGTTTTGCATTCGAAAAAGTCGTGTTTTCATAAACATGGCGCGTGAGTTTTAAATTAGAAGTACTATACGGAGTTCCATCTCTCGGGTAATTATAATTGCCCGCCGAATGTGGAAAATATTCGACTTCCCTGTCCCCGGACGGACACTGAGCTATATCTGTTAATCCTGCAACATACATATCAGTATTATAGTCACCAATACTCATGCCAGGCATGTTGCCGCCCGCCTGTCCATAATTGATTCCTTCATGGTAAGCTTTAATCTCATCATCCTCGCTATAATACCTGTCCTCATAGTCACAGCCTAAAGGCTGCCAGTTTTCATCTACGGGTTCATTATTTGCGTTTAACGTTTCCAGTTGGTAAGACTCATCCTTAATCTGGTTGAGTGTAAGAACCGTATTGATTGTGCCCAGCACTGACGAATCATTAGTCATGTTATAAGGCGGTATCTCTGCACGATTCCATGTGCTGAAAACATCGCCATGAATTGTTGACTGGCCGGTAAGCCACATGCGCCCTCTGCCTGCAACCGCGTAACTCAGCACCTTGCCTTCTTTGGCTATGAGCATATCCATATTTACCTGCTGAGTCGTTTCGCCGCATTTACCTGTTGACTGAATCTTGATTATATTGGGCTCATTGGCATAACGGTAAAACCTGATAGTAAAGCTGCTGATGTCATCATAATTCAGATTTTCCGCCAATATCTGTGTCCCGCTTCCAACTGCATCGGTGAAACTGCCGGCTGACGCTACTGTTTTGCCGTCAAAAGATGTATTTTGAAGCTTCTGGCATAGAATACCCCAGACCAGGTCCGCATCCGCACTTGTTATGTTATTTCGATTTGTCGATGGTAACGTAAATGTCTTTGTGAGAAATCTGCAACATTCGAGACCGGATTGAGCTGCTGATAAAGCAGTATTGACTTTTTGCTGGTTCGATGCAAGCTGAATATTCGTGTTCGACATCGCGGCGATAGAAACCGCCAGCGCTGAACATATGACTATCAATATCATAGCCATAATCAGAACGGAACCATGATTTTTTTTCATATTGTTTTTTTTAGTAGGGTCCATTTTCATCTCTTCTTAAATTAGGATTAGTATCAGAGACGACCTGATAATTAAATAAAATATATTAAATAGATTTCAAAAATACAAACCATGATAATTTTTCTTATTTCAAATCCATGCGGAGTCCTATAATTTTACTTCTGAATATGATGTTGGATCGTATGTCAAAACCCGAAGGGTATCGAAACCGGCAGGAATTTTCGTACTGTTCATCCGGTCAAAGTTCATATAAGCATTGCCTTCTATTACCATTGGCGTATCAGAGTAATTAATTATTGTGCCCTTTATAATTGCATTAACATTACCCGAAAAGTGTACGCCGCTTACGGCTACCACTCCTTCAAGAGTAGAGAAGTTGCCCTGGAACGAAACGGCAAAACCCGGAGCAATCATTGATGAGCCGACTTCGCTGCTAATGGCATCAAATTGTGAACCTTCGGGATATGGCCCGCTGGCAAAATTGCCCATAATATCTATTCCGTTTGTACCGGGATTTGACAAGTCGCCATCGGCAACAATAATACCCTGCAAAGCAACATTTTGTGTAAAAACAACCGTGTTGGGCGCTTCTATAAACAGAATACCCTGAATGATTACACTCTTTGGAAAGACAGGATTTGTATTTGGAGCTATCCTGCAATTAACAAGAGTATTCGTATAAGTACTTAAATCGGTTGAAGAATTTATCATTGAGCCAGTTGCATAAGGCCTGAAACGATCCGCGTCTGGAACAGGAAAATCCACAGGCTCTGCACCTATAGTGACATGATTGTCGATAGCCGTCTGGTCATGCTCTCCGGCAATCAGAACATCGGCTCCAAAATCTACGTTAGCGGCTGCGTTGCCTATTTCAATATCACCGGCAAAGTTAAGGTTGCCGGCAACAGAAACAGCGGTTAAATTGCTTGAGCTTTCAATGTATATATCCGCTTCCCAATTGGAATTCAGACCGACCGTTGTGGGATTTCCTGTATAGTTAAGTGGTCCCTTTGTTGCAAGACCATAATTGAATATCGGATGTTTATAAGGTTCGATAGCGTACTCGACTTTTATCGTACGAGTAATCTGATCATTGCCTCCTGTGGAATAAACATGCAGCGTAAAAAGATCGTTCGGATCAACAGACATTTGCCCCCTGAAAGTCTGCCCTGATGAAGATTCCAGAATCACCGAACTAATTGAGCCGTCGTCATTCAAAACAATATTCGAAATATTATTTGCATCCAGGTCATATTGGACAGCATCGACAATTGTATTAAAATATTCAGCTTGTGGAGTCGAGCTTGGAATCGAAACCGGAGTAAGCCAGTATCGCTGAATCTCAAGACCTGATTCTGCGCTTGCCAAAGCCAGACCAACCTGGTACTGGTTAGCCGCAAGTTGAATATTAGAACCCGACATCGCAGCTATGGAAACAGCCAGCGCAGAACATATAACTATCAATATCATGGCTACAATAAGCACCGAGCCGCCATTATTTTTCGTAATGCATTTATACTTTTTCATTTTACACCCAACAAACAAACAGGTGAATATCAGGAAGAACCTGACAAACTAAATACACGAAATATTTCAAGACTGCAAAAAAGTACAGATACAAATTCGGAACAGGTTTAGTATGAATAACAAACACTAATTATTCATACGGCACAAACCTCACTCAAGGCAAGGTTTCTTATATCAAGTCCGAAACTATATCTTATAATATTACTTCTGAATATGATCCGGTGTCGTACTTCAATATGATTTCGGGAACAAATCCCGCCGGTGACTGAGTCGTACCAGAGCGATTGAAGTAGAGATCGCTGTTGCCTGAAAGTGTCATCTGGTCCCCGGAATAATTTATAACAGAGCCGTTTATTATACCGCCGGCATTGCCGAAAAATTCCACGCCGTTACCTGCTATCGCTCCGCAAAGCGCGTCGAAGCTTCCTCCGAATGATACATGAAAACCAGGAGCTATAGTAAATGTCCCTGTCTGGTCGTGAAGGCCGTTAAACTGGGTTTCCTGCGGCAACTCCGTAACAGGATGACTTGAAACATTGCCGCGGAATATGATTTTATTCGTGCCTGAATTATCTTCAATATCTCCTTCACCTACGACAATTCCGGTAATATCGACGCCGCCGGTAAATTCGACAACATTTGGCGTTTCGATATATACTATTCCCTTTAATGTCGTCTGACCGGAGAAAACAGGATTTGTATTTGCCAGTATTTTGATATTTTCATATGTGGCATCTAAAGAAGTATTTGTATTCGAATCAACAATATTTGTCGCGTAAGACTCGAACTGACCGGGAACAGGCTCCGGAAACTCGGTTTCAGGGGCGCCGAAATCAACATGGTTGTCTATTGCTGTCTGACCCGTTTCACCTCCGATACCTGCCTGACCGCCCTGCAAATCCACATAAGCAATCGGATTGACAATACTAACATCACCTGCGATTTGCGAATTTCCTATAATTGACAGAGCCAGACTGGAACTTTCGCTTTCGATATATACGCTTGCTTCTACTGAAACATTAACGCCTTCAAGCTCGATATTGCCGCTTAATGATAAAGGTCCCTTTGTCGCCACGCCGAAATCAAATGCGTATTTACCTCTTGTGCTGAAGTCATACGTTCCCCGTATGGTGCGCGTGACTGAATTGCAGCAGCCGGTAACATCTATCCGTAAAGTATCGATATCCAGTGAGGTTATAACGGCGGAAAAACTATACCCGTTGCCTGAATCCAGCGTAACATTCGGAATAGTAATCATCAAACCGTTATATGAGGTCGTGATATTTGATATACTGTCGCCGCTAAGCTCGTTCTGCAATGATGCCGCAATTGCACTGAATCTCTGCGCCTCTGTTGTGGTGCCTGATATTGCCACGCGGCTCATCCAGTAGCGAATAACATCAAATCCGGATTCTGCACAGGCCCTCGCGAGGTCAGCTTTACGCTGGTTATCGGCAAGCTGCACATTATTTCCCGACATAGCAGCCATTGATACAGCCAATGCTGAGAAAACCATGATAAATATCATCGATATGACGAGAACGGAACCTTTTTCGTTCGTATGAACAGTCTTTGCTGAAAATAACATTTTCCATTCTCCGGAAAAACTCACTTTGATTGTTTAAGCTGATTTCTACCCTCCAGACAAATTATAAGAAATATCCCATGTATAAACAAAAATACTAATTTTTATATTTCTGTAACCGCTGACAAATATATAAATAACAGCTTTAGTCCTATAAGTTAGCAGAATGCTCTTTACCAGACAATAAAGAGGCGGGAATTTTCCCAAAAAAATTGAGCCATAAAAATTAATTTATGGCTCAACTCCAAATTTATTAATTGTTCTAATTGGTTGGTGTAACAGTTACTGCTACGGTATCCCATGATGTAATTGTTCCATCGGATACTTCCAGTTCAAGCTCAGTCTTTCCCACAGGAAGCAGGATATCAAGCTGCACACTGTTATACCGTATATATCCATGCCGCCAGATATGACTTATCGCATCGCCATCCGGATCGTAAGAACCGGACGCATCCAGATGAACCATTGCGCCATCTGCTCTATTTTGAGATACTACCCTGTCCTGACCTGCGGCCGCTACCGGAGCATGATTTTGCGGCAAACCAGGTGCTGCACCCGATTCTGCAAAAGTCATTCTATGCTGCTGAAATATGTCGATTACTCCTTCTATGTCTTCTTCCTGCCCATAACGATGATGCCAGCCAATCCAGAAATCATTCATATTCTCCGGTTTGTACCCGCGCACTACATTCCATATTTTATAAAGATTCGGGTCACTTATAGTTTCCTTAAAATCCGAACGGTCCGGATGATCATCAAAAATATCCCATAATAAGCAGCAATTCATATTGTCATAATATTCACCGGGCGAATCGTTATCAAATGTATCTTCTTCAAGGTCAAACTCATACGTCCAGTTATAATAACTATAATAATCCTGATACTTAGCATCTCCGGAATGCGGATAGTTATGATTCGCAAGCTGCGAAGTGATACTAAACAATGTCGGCCATGACTCACGAAATGCAAGATTTGCCGCATGTTCTTCAGTCCTTGCTACGGGATTAGTTCTAAGATCCATATCCCAGTAATGTGTCGGATTTTCACCAACATCACCCTGAGCAAAATTATAAACTTCAGCTATATAATGACCGTATTCATGCAATATAATGTCCCTGTCCCATTCATCGTCCTTACTAATAAATATTCCTTCTGAAGGATAATAATAAGTACCATTAGCTGAAGACGGCCAATATGTCGTAATTTCCTCCATTTCAATTCCGAAAAACGTTTTGGCTTGATGAAATGCTTCGACCATCGAATCATAAACCATAAATGCTCTTTGTGCCAAAGGAACTCTTACATCAATCGTTCGTGATGAATCCTGAGGATGAAGATATAATGAACTTTCAATAGAATATACTGCATGAGATACATCATCTTTCACAGAACATATTTTTCCTATAGTTTCAGGATAAGCGCCGCTTATACTGTCGGTAAAAACCTTCACATAAATACTTTGAGCGCTCATCGTATCTCTTAATACCACTACCCCATAATTACCGTTTTGATCCGTATATGTTTGTGCAATCTCTCTGTTCGGGGTCGAATTATTTTTGTCATATACTTTTAATAACGCATATCTGACTGCCTGGTCGTTATAGCCCGGGTATTCGTATTTCACCTGGCCGCATACATAATTTGCAGGATGTATGATTCCAATTGTCTCACTATCAAATCCGGAATTATTCCCTGAATTGTTTTCTTCCTGGCATATGATGTTCAATCCGACATAATAATTTGATGCAGGTAAATTAGGAGGCAGCTTAAAAGTTGTGTTATAACTGTGCTGTTCTCCGGGTTCCAGTGCGCCGCGATTCACATGGCCTATATGGTAATCCCATGTTGTAATAATGCTATCAGTGGATAAATAATAATCGACAGAATAAGCGTTGGAAACATCATCTCCGATGTTTTTTACAAGACCATAAATAGTCAGCATATCCCCGGGCATATAAGTTCCATTTGCGGCCTGTACAGACTTGACCTCCAAATCAGCAATCTCGCCAATCCAGAATGATGTGCCCGACTCCATAACATTATTACTGCTATCTATATCACCATTACAAGTAACTCTCACTTTAACAGTATAAAAACCATCAGGTAAATTATCCGGGATTTTGCATTCAGCACCTAAAGTTTCGGTTAGTTCTGGATTTAAATCGCTTGCGTTGGTACTTCCTATTACATCTTCTCCAAGATAGAATTCTGCGTTAATGTTCTCTGCTACAAAGGTTCCGACATTTTTAATTATCGCATTGACCGAAATCGAATCTCCAGGCTTAAAATTGTTTCCAACAGTAGAAACAAAAATGACAGATATATCCTGATAAAGTGTAGCCACTCTAATACGTTCAGCAGATTGTTTTATATTATTGCTGGTGAGGCCATCGTTTAGACATACTACTTCACCTGTTATGGTATAAGATCCGCTAGAAACATTAAGAGGGACAACAAATGGTTCTGTTTCATTAATATTAAATGTTTCATAAGGTCCTATTGGGCTACATGATACAGAACCTATGAAATAGTTTCCGACAGAAAAATTTACAGCATAACTGTCAGATGCTACAGGATCCAGATTGTCAATACTAAATCCGAATTTAATCTCTCCACCCTGATTGAAAAGGTCAGAAGACCAGGGGGAAATAGCACTTACAGCAGTTATCGACAAATCTCCGTAAAGAGGAATCTCTTGTACAATGATGTCAGGGGTAGCGTAAGCAATATCATTATCAGGATTGTAATCTTCTGCACATGTTATTTTAGCTGAAATAGCATAACTACCAGCGGGCATATCATTGGGTATAGTCCAGTCCATATCATCATTAAAGTGGACCTGACCATTTGAGGAAATAACGTAATATGGTACCATAGAACCAATATGATAATCACCGGCGTAAAAATCTAAAACAACTTTATCAGGTTCCTCAAGCTTCTCATATAACTTTACAACGAAAGCAGTACCTACTATCTTTATAGAATCACCCGCATGATAATGGGATTTTCTATCAATAATTCTAACCTCATACATTCTTAAATCACAACCTGCTTTTGCATAGTTTGTTACAACAACCAGAATAACAATTGTGAAAATAATCGTA
This sequence comes from Sedimentisphaerales bacterium, assembly GCA_016931715.1. Lineage (GTDB taxonomy): Bacteria > Planctomycetota > Phycisphaerae > Sedimentisphaerales > Anaerobacaceae > JAFGPS01. The sequence continues at coordinate 8,921 of JAFGEF010000035.1, read as the reverse complement.
ACTTTTTTATTCAATAATAATGAACTCATATATAATTCCTTCTTTAACAATTAATAATTTTGTTCGAAGATTATTTTTATCAATCCAGAAACTCTTCCGGTACAGGAACTTGTTCGTCATAAACAGGAGAACCATAGTGACCTGAAACAGGAACATCGTTCATGTCCGGCTGTAAAAGACTGGAAAGCGTAATTAATTCAGAGGATTGTACAGGTTCCTCTATGGCCGCATTTAGTTCCTCGACTTGCTCGGCGACAATAGAATCTGAAGCAATCAACTCCTGAATTTTTCTGTCAATAATTCCGGGATTGGCACTCTCAAGAGCAATTATTTCCTTATCCAATACTTTTGAATTAGCATTTCTCAACTGCGGCTTCATGCTTACTAAAACCCGCTTTTCCAGCTCTTTATACAATTCAAGTCTTTCAATCTGGCCGAAAGATACATTCGAAGAGAGAATTCCGGCTGGTCTTACATCAAGAAAAAGTGAACCGGAAGCAATAAGCATTTTGGAATTATCGCCCTCCGTCTCAAATTCAAGTACGGCTGTGTACTGGTGCCTGCCGGCTGGAAGTGAGCCAGCTTTATACAAAAGCGTTTTATCGACAAGACCTTCAGGCTTATCCGACCAGAGAATTTCTTCTCGCTGCGTCTCTGCCCCTGCCTGAGTTGTTATCAGGATAATTCTGCAGGAACGAGCCGGTATAGCAGTTGATGCTGATATTATAATCTCAACGGCTTTTCGGGGATTTTCAGGCTGAATCAGGTCAACATAAACTTCAGCGGGAATTTCAATTTTCCCATAAGGCCGGGACAATCGCTCCTTTAAACGAGAATCTCGAACAAGCTTTGCCTGCTCGATAACTGAGTCGCTCTGTGACATGCTGGAAAACCGAACTGCAATATAAATCGTGACAATTGACGCAATGATAAGTACTGACGAAACAATAAGATACAAAAACTTTCGCTTAAACATAACGCGGCTTTCTCCTTACTTAATAAATCCTTTGCCAATATATCTTTAATAAATACAAATACAACGGATACGGATTAAATCATTATTCTACCGAATTTATAGGACGATGTCAATAAGGAAACAATAATATTTCCCTCTTTTTCTATAGAAAAAAGCTGCATAGAATAAACAAAGACATCTTGGCGATTAAAAATATTACAATGGATTCTCCTGCTCGGCAAAAAAGGAGCTTCGGGCGAAAGGCGAAGACATTATCCATGAAAATCCCAGTTCTGCGGCTTTCTGTTTCCACCATTCAAACTTTTCCGGAGTTATATACTCGACAACTTCAAGGGAGTTCTTCGATGGCTTTAAGTACTGACCTATGGTTATTCTCTCACAGCCAGCCGCTCGCAAATCCCTTAAAACCTGCTCTACTTCATTATCTTGTTCTCCGAGACCAAGCATAATCGATGACTTGGTCTGTATGTCACCCAGCTTGTCACGAGCCATCTTAAGCAGGTTCAGTGACCTAAGGTAATTCCCCCCTGCTCTTGCTTTTTTATACAGCGAAGGAACAGTTTCTACGTTATGAGCAAATACGAATGGCAAACATTCGCGTAATATTTCAATCGCCTTTTCCTGGCAGTTACGAAAATCGGGGGTGAGTATTTCAAATTTCATATCCGGACACTGCCGTCTTACCTCATTTATGCAATCGCGAAAATGAGCCGCCCCGCCGTCGGGCAAATCGTCTCTGTTGACACTGGTTATAACCATGTATTTCAGCTTTAACTGCATCGCCATTTGTGCCAGGCGTGCCGGTTCTGTTTCATCAGGAGGCTGCGGCCTGCCGGCATTGACCGAACAGAATTTACAGTTTCGCGTGCATATTCTTCCGAGTATTAAAACTGTCGCCGTACCTCTCGACCAGCATTGTCCCCTGTTCGGACAATTCGCACTGCTGCATATAGTCTCAAGACCGAGATCGGTCAGAACTTTTTCCGTGTGACTGAATGTATTATCGGCAGGAAGTATTGTCTTCAGCCAGGGAGGTAGTTTTGCGCGTCTCTTTCGTGTCACTGGTATTTCTTTTTCCGGCTGCTGGTTCATGAAAAATCCCTCATAAGCAATTGTGTTAGTTTTTCTTTAACAAGACTCATCGAATATTTTTTGCCGGTTTCTTTAAGCAGGGAAGTCATTTCGACATTATCCAGCCCGCATGGTTTGATATAATCGAAAATACCGGTATCATTTTGAATGTTTATAGCCATGCCGTGATAGGTTATGAATTTCGACACTCGCACGCCAATGGATGCAATCTTCTTTTCGCCGATCCATAAGCCGGGATAACCTTTCCTGATGTCACTATCAAGACCGAACTGCATGAGAAGTTCATGCCCGATTGTTTCAAGCTTTCGTATATATTCGTTTATACCGAGTGACAATTGCCTTAGGTTTAATATCGGGTAAAAAACCAACTGGCCCGGATTGTGTGCGGTTGTGCCTCCACCCCTGTGAATTCCAATAACATCGATTTTCCTTTTAGCCAGTTCATCCATACTTACAAGCAGCTTGTTTGCGCTTTGCCGGGCGCCGAGAGTAATGACATCAGGATGTTCGACTATAATAATTGTATTGGGAATTTCATTATTCCGCCGCTTTTCAAGCAATTCATGCTGCAATTGCAGTATTTTTCGATACTCACCACAGCCGCAATCCTGAATTTGCATAGGATACGTTTCTATATTTTTTATGGATTCATTTTTCACGGACGCGATTTTAGCATCCAGACTAAAGAATTGCACGAATTTTCAGAAATTGTAAAATGGTCTTATAATATCAAGGTGAAGTGAATTAAAAGATGTATTTTAATATACGAGGTAGTTAAAAACGAAAGACTGACGACCCTCCACAGCCGTCAGCCTTTTCTTTTCCATTGCCCCGTACGTTCCGGCTCAGCTTGCGCCTTTGCCGAACGAGCACAATACCCATTTACTATATGTTTTCTCTTCCGCTACCAGAAGTTATTATTATTAGTTAAAGGCGATGCCGACACCAACTTCCGCGTTTTCGAGCAGATTTTCCCGATCAACACGAACTACTCTGCCGGTCTTAATGCGGGCGTACTGGCCTTTTTCCTGTGCTAAAGTCTGGGTTCGCGGAAAATTCAGCTCCACTACATTGCCAGTCTGTATAGGTGTCGTTACAGGAAGCGTAATAAAAACGCCTGTTCTGCTGATATTGCAGCTTCGTCCATAAAAGAATCTGTTTGCTTCCGGCATCCAGACGCTTACAGGCCACGATACCGTGTTCCTGCTTTCAGTTCGCTGTTCTATTGTTGCCTGCATAATAAACTCCTTAATATTACATTTACATCAATAATATTATCTATATCGGTTATGTTAAATTGGATAGTTTAGTATATTTAGGCAACAATATTGATTTTATTTAAAAATCTTTTCATTCTTGGGATTGCATTTAATTTCCTCTCATTTTATCGGAGCCAGCGGCAAAAATTTTCTTAAAACCGCTCACTTTTTAAAGAAAACACGCGTCTTTTTTAAGTTTTTTCACCAAAATCACTCATATTTTTCCTATCCGCTACACCCTATCCACTGACAAATTGGCTTTGTTTTACAATCTGTATTCTGTGTCCTGTATTCTGTATTCTGTATTCTGTATAAATTGGCTTTGTTTCACATTTTCCTTTAAAAAACAGATTTCAAATTTTTCACTTTTTTTAAGTTTTTTGTCGTACTGACAAACAATGATTTTTTTTATGCCGTAAAAAGGCACAGAAAACACATAATATTTTGAGTCTCTTGTGAATTTTGCGGCTATTCTAATCTTAGAACTTCTTCTTTTCTTTGTGGTGAGCATTTCCCTATCCGCTGATTGTTATGTATTCTGTGTCCTGTATTCTGTTATGTTCACTATATACTAAAAAATAATGACTATATACTATTTATCAAACTTTTCACTTCAAAGTCAATAATTTTCTTAAAAATACTTCACCTCAAAGAAAAACTAAAGACCATCGACTAAATACTAACGACTAAAGGGCTTTCCCACAATTTCCATCTTTTTCACACGATTTTTGAAGATTATTAGTAAATTTCTCTTGTTTTTTATCTTTTATAGCAATAACATTAATTCTTTCGTGCGGCTGTTTGTGGGTATTTAAATTTGAATAGAAAAGCTATTATGAAAAAGGATTTGAGGTAAAGTACAACTAATTTAGAAAAATTACAGACTTGTAACATTTTTATAAAAAAAGCCGTAGAACATGGGTTTCATGTGCTGACGGCGGTCGCCCGAAGGCTGGTGCCTACGAATTTTGCATCTTATTGTGAAAAACACGCAAGCACGGATTAGTTACAATAATTAAAATATAAGCAATAAAAATAAAAAATCAAGAAAAAAAATTTAGAGAGAGAAAAATGTTCACTACTACACTCGGATTAGATATTGGTAGTAATTCAGTAGGCTCTGCTTGGGTAGATTTACAAAAAAAGATTATTAAAATGGGAGATAGTGTTTTTCCAGCAGGTGTTGAAGACTCGGAGATTAAGCGTGGAACTCCTAAAAATCAATCAAGGCGTGAAAAAAGGACAGGTCGAAAAATAACAAAAAGACGATCTCAGCGAAAACATGAAATGAGAAAATTTCTACTCCAGAATAACTGGATGCCTAATGATGCAAGAACTGAGAGGAACTGGTTAGAAGAAAATAATCCATGGCTATTAAGAAGAAAAGGGTTAACAAGAGAACTGAAACCTAATGAATTTGGAAGAATACTGCTTCATTTAGCTCAGCGTAGAGGTGCATATGGATTTTCAGTAGATGAAGAAGACGAAGATGCAGGAAAAATTAAAGATGCTATTAGTCACACACTTAAAGCTATGAAAGAAGCTAAAGCTAAGACATTTGGTGAATTGATGGCTATAAAATATGAGGAGAGGAGAAAAATAGTCGGATCGAAAGGTAAAGAAATACGACGTCCAATAAGGAACAGGACAAAAGCTACCGGCGAGGGAACTTACGAATTTTGCACAGACAGGGATTTAACTTGGGATGAATTCGATATATTATGGAAAATTCAGAGTTCTTTTAATGGGGAACTGGCTAAGCAATTAAATGATGAAAAAAGAAAAGAATTGGACAATCCAACAGGAGATAAAACTTGGCGATATAAAGGAATTTTACTCGGGCAGCGAAAAACATATTGGGATATAGGAACAATGGCAAGATGCGATTTAGAACCAACAGATTTGCGTTGCTCGAAAGGGGATATGTATGCGCAGGAATTTTTAGTTTTAGAAACTGTCAACAATATCAGAATAACTAAGCGAGGAGAATTACAAAGGCGATTAGACAAGGATGAGCGAGAGAAAGTGATTTCTGTTTTAGAAAACCAAAAAACCGCAAGTGTTTCAACTGTCCGAAAAGCTCTTGGTTTAGATAAAGGACAAAATAAAACAACATACACAATCAGTTTGGAAAATGATGAAAATAGAGAGTTAAATACAAACTGGTTTAAACGTGAGATTATCGGTTCTTTTGGAAAAGATTTATGGAACTTAATGTCAGATAATCTAAAAGAATCATTAAATAAAGCTTTGCTAAAATTTGATCCACAGGAAAAAAAAGATTGTGAAAAAATAAAAGAAGGTAGTTCCAAATGGTGGGGTTTTAATGATGAACAGACGGATCATTTACTTGAAGCATGGAAAAAGAGGCCTAAAATTGATAGTCGTGTTAATTATTCAAGACGTGCAATAAAAAATTTACTTCCATATATGCGGGATGGATTTTCCGTAAATGAAGCAAGGCAAAGATTTGCTGAGGATGCAGAAAACGGAGCAAGTGATGTTCAACGACAGAGATATTCATTTGAGACACGAGCTGGAAATAAACGCCTGAGACAATATATTTCAAAGCACCCCGATTTATTACCGCCTGCTCCTGATAATTTAAGTAATCCCGTTGTTCGCAAAGCAATTCATGAAGTCAGGCGTCATATACAGGCTTATATTAGAAAGTTTAGATGCAAACCAGATCGTGTCGTTATTGAATTAACAAGAGAAGCACGACAGAGTGCTGTCATACGCAACAAGCAACTATCAGAAAACAGACAAAGAGAGAAAAAGAAAAAGGATATAATTAAACAATACTCACTTGAAGATCTGACAAAAACACAACAAGAAAAAGCTGTAAAAAGGATTTTATTATATGTGGATGAACAGAAAAATTGCTGTGCATATTGCGATAATCCATTAAGTAAAGAAAATAGCACTGCTGATGTAGCAAGAGGAATAGGAGTAGAACTCGATCATATAATACCCGAGAGTCGTGGTGGTGACAATGGTTTGAATAATCTCGTCCTTTGTCATACAGGGTGCAATCGTGGTAAAGGAAATAAAACACCAAAAGAATGGCTGATCGAAGAAGAATTCAATAGAGTTGAACAGCGTCTTGCACATCTAAAAGACGATAATAAAAAAAAGTGGGATAATCTGCATCAAGAGGTTTCTGATTTAGATGGTTTCGTAGAATCACAATTAAGCGATACCGCATATGCCTCCCGTCAGGTTGCTCGTTGGCTTGAAAGTACTTTATATGGAAATATCAATGATGGCAAACGTCATGTATTTACAACAAAAGGTAGATACACATCAATTCTTAGAAACGATTGGGGATTATTCCCAGATAGAAAAAATGAAAAAGAAGAAACTAAAAAGAATAGAGCAGATCATCGCCATCATGCCATAGATGCAGTTATTATTGCTCTAAGCGGACCTGAAAGATTAAGCACTCTTGCCAAAGCGGCAGAAGCTCAAGAATTGGCTAAAGCTGAAGGATATTTAACATCTAAAAGAGAACCTGTTAGGCCACCATGGGGTGATTTTGATACTTTTAGATCGGATGTTATGAAAGAGTATAATAATCTCGTAGTTACACATAGACCAGAGGCTAGGAAAATTACCGGAGCATTGCATAATGATACCCAGTACGGGCCTATTATAGATGATAAAGGTGACATGACAGAATTTAGTACATTAAGAATATTTACATTTGAAATCACACCTAACCATTTACGAGTTCCGAATGAGTGGGAGAAACTTCGTATAGAACTCGACAATTGTGTGTCTAAGTTGGGTAAGAAGAAAATTAGATTGCAAATGCTTTCGCTTGTTGACGTTCCCCCAACAAAATCTGGAATCGTACGTGACAGATGGTTAAGAGAAGAAATAAGAGATTGTTTACGTCAAAAAGGAATAAATCCTGATAGCCCTTTCAAAACTGATTCTGAGAAAAAGTTCTTTAAAAAAAATCTTAAAGAAGTCGTTAAAAACAAAGGATTATTTTTGAAAAGTGGTGTTCCTTTACGAAGAGTTACCTTATTAAAAGCTCCTACAGTAGAAAAAATAAGGAGAAAGTGCTGGAATTCAGTAACAGGGAAAATGAATAAAGAAACGAGTCTTCAATCATTACGGTTATATGAGACGCAAAATAACCACCATATAGAGATCAGGAAAAATGAAAAGGGAAAATGGATAGGTGAAGTAGTCACAACTTTTGATGCAGCACAAAGAGTCAGGCCATCGAAAGAATCTGGTTTAAATCCTCAGTCTGCCGTAAATAGAGATGACACAAAAGCAGGTAAATTCATAATGTCACTTTCAATAGGTGAAACGGTATATATGAAACATCCGCAAACAAACAAACCGGATTATTTTGTTGTGTTCAAGATTGATGGTACAGGTAATATACATTTTACTCCACATTATGACGCTGGGCGCAGTAAAGAAACTGAAAAATACCCTTCAAGAGAAGATGTTAAATACAAGAACAATAAAACAGGGGGAATAAATCCAGAACAACTTCAAAGTCTTGGAATTGATGAGATTAATTCACCAAAAAAAGTTTGGGTTGGGCCTTTAAGTGATGTAAAAATATTAAAAAAAGATTAGTAAAAGTAGTCTCTCGAATTTGTCGATATATAATTTCGTCATATTTGGGATGACTATAATGATAAAGCGGATAGTCGAAATATCGCAATCAAAAACATATTTATCAATTCGTTACGGCCAGTTATTATTGAACCAAAACGGAGAACAAGTTTCAAGTATTCCGTGCGAGGATATCGGGATTCTGCTTGTTGACCATTCGGGCGTAACCTATACACACTCAGTATTTACGGAATTACTTTCCAAAGGAGCGTCTGTTGTGCTATGCGGCAGCGACCATCACCCGACAGGAATGCTTTTACCAATCGAAAGTAATAGTCTTCAGACAGAGCGTTTCAGGTACCAAATAGAAGCAAAAGAACCTCTCAAAAAGAAACTCTGGAAACAAATCATTCAGGCAAAAATCAGGCATCAGGCCGCTATTGTTGGTACAGATAGTGATGTTTATAAACCACTTATGACATTAAGGCATAGAGTCCGTTCAGGCGACCCTGATAATATCGAAGCGCAGGCGAGCAGGAAATTCTGGCCAGCTTATTTTAATTGTTTAACAGATTCCTCGACTGCTCTCGGAATGACGAGGGATACAGACGGCAAGCCTCCCAATAATATGCTTAATTATGGCTATATGGTAATGCGAGCCGCTGTTGCAAGAGCGATATGTTCGGCGGGCCTTTTGCCTTGCCTTGGAATTCATCATCGTAATCGTTATAATGCTTTTTGCTTAGCTGATGATTTGCATGAGCCGTTCAGAGGATTTGTAGAATCGAAAGTCAGGGACATCTGTAAAAATAATGGTCATGTTGAGTCACTTACCCAGGATATTAAAGCCGTGATTTTGGAAGCTCTTTACGAGGAAGTATCTATTGCTGGATTTAAAGGACCTTTAATGGTCGGTTTGCATAGGACGGCGGCTTCTCTGCAGAGATGTTTTGCGAGTGAGCAGGATGAGCTGGATTTACCGGAATTATGATTTTTAGCGGGTATAGAGC
>JAFGEF010000034.1 GCA_016931715.1 Sedimentisphaerales bacterium | reverse complement strand
TCCTATGCGATACGAAGTTCCATCCAAAACGACTTTACCTTCACGATAGAGAACCGGATGTAGTGTTAACCACTCACCATTAGTACATTGCACATTAAATATTCCGCCTGATATTCCCTCTTTAATATTTTGTGTCGTAACATTACCAAAATTATATGTCATAAAAGTTATGATCATAGGATCCCTTGCACCCAGATATTCCTTTTCATCAGAGAAAATGCCGTCACCGTCTGTATCCAATACAAGCTTTACCTGATTCATATTCTTCATAGAACGGTAAGTCAGACCTGTAACATTTCTATCGCCGGCTTTAATTACAAAGAATGCCGGCTCTTTCGGAGCATCATCCGGTATCTTTAAAATCTCAAGCGGCTCCACTGGTGTTGTATCTATTCGGGGTATTACCAGATATGACATGGGCAGCGTAAGCATACTCTGTATACGTACAGTTTTGAGCTTTGCAACGGCAACAAAATCACTATCAGAAACAGGTCGATATTCATTATTGGGCGATGGCTCGTCCCTATACTCAAGCTCCGCATTAGGTTCTGTTTTATACTTTGGCTCCGGCTGCTCCCCGGTTTTCTGGCCAATTCTTGCTCGCTGCAGTATTTGGTAAGGCGATTCAATATTATCCAAAGATGCCAAAACGCCCTGGCCGGGCAAAGACCTGGTTTGGGACAGACTTATTTCTTTTTCTATAAGAGTTTCTGTTTTTGCTACAGTAGAAATAACTATGCTAACAATTAACCAAATTGCGATTAAGTTTCGGATATTTCTGTATTTTGCTGCCATATCCAAACCAGTAGAAATTTGTTATTAATATTAACTCTTTTGATCTGATATTTTTTTTTTAGCATTACTCCTGCTTTATCTTTTATTATTATAGACGATGAAATATTGAATTTGTTACGTTTTTTTTACAAAAAATGAAAAAATATTTAATTTTTACCATTTTCCAACAAAAAAGCCCTGTGCACAGACAGGGCTTCGATATCGAATATTGGATTAGTTTTAACTTTTAACATTTTGTATGATTTTCTTCTTTCTGCTTTTTTTCCAGATAACTAAACCAGCGGGGAGTAGGCCTAAGCCTACAATGCCGGCTTTCACTTCTGCCGAAATGAAATCAGTAATTTTTAGCTCTGTACAATCTTCTGGAATATTCGGCTCGAATATGCCTTCCGGTAGTTCTGCGTTCCATTGAAAATCATGCGCTTTATATTCGCAGTGCAGCTTTTTATATCCAGTAAACAAGCCGGAATCTGTATCAAACTCAAGCTCGGTCCCTGCAGGTAAGGATGTTTCCAAATCGATCCAGATTCGACCGACTATATCAGTAACAGGAAATAACGAGCGAACCGGCTCAGGAATCGGGAAAAGAACATTTAGATCATCCGTCTCGAATCCTTCTACATCGAAGTTACCAAACTTGGCTCGTCCCAGATTCTCGTAGTTACCAGATGTAAAGTATTCTACCATACCCCTCGGAGTGGCAATCTTCGATATACTCTCAAATATATCTCCAATCATTGGTGCCTTCAGATATTTCTTTATATTATTACCAATAATAACAAATTGATTCGTTTTCTTGAGAAAATAAACTTGTGCAATTAATCCTTTGTCATTGTAGGCATACATAACGACACCATATTCTTCAGAAACATATGAAATGACATCAAGCTTATCTGGTTCGGTATCAACTAAGGTTTTGTTATCATCTATTTCCCAAAAGAGATATTGTTCATTATAAATAACCGTGCTCATCTGGCTAACTTTTTCAATAACCTCAGCCCAAACAACACCGCCATTTTTCGAGCCTCCGAAAGGATTGAATAAAACCAACACGAATGCAAGAACGGCCACTGCCGCTGCTGAATATTTTGTAACTCTGCTTTCCATGATAAATCTCCAAAGATTTTTAACAGACCGCTTGGCCTGTCGTTGATTATGTGAGGATTTGATTAAAGCGACTTCGGCATCTGTCAATATGCGTTCATCGATAGCTCGATTAGCCATGACTCGTACATGTCTGACAGCCTTTTCTATCTTTCTAAAGGACTTCATATATCCTATTCCTTATAAAAGTGTCCTGAGTTTCTCAATACCGTAACGATAACGACTCTGTACAGTATTAATTGAGATATCTAATTGTTTTGCAATTTCACGAAACTTCATTCGCCCGTGTATATGCAGACTGACCACTTCGCGTTGCTCGGCGGGTAGTTTTGCCATTGCATCAAAGATTCGCATCGATTCTTCCGAAACTATAATTCTGCTTTCCGTACAATCCTTTTCGCTTGTATACTCCTGCTCATCTTTCTGGCAATCAGATTCTAAATTCTGCCGTTTCATTAGGTTTTTAGCCCTGTTCGCGACACATCGCATCAGATAACCCCTAAGATTGCGTCTTGCACGCATATCTGTCGGTTCTTCGGCGAAGTGGACGAATACATCGTGTATACAATCTTCCGCCGCATAAGGATCGGCCAGCAGAGCCATAGCCACTGTTAACAGGTCATTTTTGTACCGATTATAGATTAGACGCAATGCATCAGGATCCGCATGTGACAAGCGATATATAAGACGTCTATCTTTCAAATTGGCCTTTCTGAACTTTATTGATGCTGAACGTTCAACTATATTCAAGACAATTGAATTGTTTATTTTAGTCTAAATTTTTTAGTTATTCCAGACTGGTTCCACACTTTTTTTCATGAAGATTTTCTGCAGGCAATACTTCTATCCTTTATATGTGCACAAAAAAAGCCCTGTACGCACAAAGGGCTTTGAAATAATGAAATATAAAACACTAATTATTCATTAATTTTCCGGACGCTTAAAGAATTTTAAAATCATATCCATGGGAATAATTTCTTTGATAATATTTATGGGTTTATATTCTTCAGGAATATCTGTAATAAACATATCCTCTGGTACTTCCTGATAAAATTCAAAGCCATAAGCTTTGCATTCCATCTTAAGTCTCTTCCATCCTGAGAATTGTCCTACACCAAGGATGACCTCATAGTCAATCTGTACTGGTAAAGAACTTTTAATGTCAATCCACAACTTCCACGTAATTTGCTCTACAGGACATAAAATATTAAACGTATCTTGTATAGGCCAAAGTCCAACATCTATTGCCTCGAATCCTTCGACTTTGTAATTACCAATCTTGCTTCTCCCAAGATTCTTATGCTCTACTTCCATGATATGCTCTACAAGCCCGTAAGGAGTCAAACGGTTAATCAAAGGAGCAAGGGTCTCGCTCAGTGGAATTTCTACATACCCTTTCATCTTCGGAAAAAATCCGACAATTTTCATCTGCTCCATAGAAACATAAAATTTATAAGCAAGATTACCATCAGTTGTGTATTGCTCATCAATAACTCCATATGTACT
>JAFGEF010000003.1 GCA_016931715.1 Sedimentisphaerales bacterium | reverse complement strand
ATTTCATGAAGCTTGTAGAGCTTGTCGAATTCATAAGTAATCCAGACAGGATTATCAGCGGTTGTCTTATCGCTTAACCACATACCAACACCGTTAGAGTGCTCATCAGGATGATTCGGGTCAAGTCCTTTCTCGTTAATGGTATCGTTCGGGTCGTTATTTTTTATACTGCTTATTGCTGTTGCAGTTATATTTTCAGCGAGAAGCTTCAAAGCATAAGGTTCGACTGTGAATTGCCATACCTGCCCTTTGTACGAACCGGGGCTTGAAGGAGCGTTGACTTCATCAACTCTCCAGTAATAAGTTACGTTGAATTCGAGAGTGCCCGGATCGAAGTTATTTACGTCCAGTCCTTCAGCTACAGAAACACCCAGAGGCTCTGCTATAGTTGCATTATTAACATCGTTGAAGTCAGTTCCTATAAACACATTATGTGTACCACCTTTTTCGGCGATATACTGTCCTGATTTCCAGCTAAGGGATGTCTTGCTATATACATCGGTTTCTTCATCTTCCGGAAATGGTGAAGAAGCCGCTCCCTGTAACAGTGCCAAACTATTATTCATAATTTCCGTGATTTTATCCAGTGTAAGTGCTTCATCGAAAATCATCACATCATCAATCCAACCATCCCAGCAGCGCAGCGCCGCAGGATATGTTGTATTTGCGCCTATACAGAAAGGTTGGGAACTGGCGCTAATCGGACCGGTATAACTTGCAGTGGCATCCTGTTTGCCATCTATGTACAAGATCACCTGAGTGCCATCGAACACTCCCGCAACATGGTGCCACCCACCATCATTTATATTCGTGGTCCCGTTAGCGGCGGCCGCTGTCGTACCTGCTGCTGAGTTGATAGCCGCTTGTGCACCATTAGCATTGGTGGCTCTCCCTAATCTCCATGAGTCATCGCCCCTGCCGAGCATGAAGGCCCAGGTGCCGCCTGCCCATGAATTTACTTTGCACCAGCACATCATAGTAATTTTGGCGGTTATTTGGAGCTTATCAGGTTGCCCGCAATTCACGTATTGGGTACTGGCATTGACGAGTTTAATAGCCTGCCCATATTTACCAGCTTCGAAAGTGGGATTGCCCACCAAGGTTCCATTAGCAGGATTAAAACCGGACATATCATTTGCATTGCCATCTAACGGATAATAAGCAACAAGCCCGGCTTGTGCACTGATTGCAAACAACATGATAAAAAGTGAAAGAAAGATACTTTTTGTAAACATGATTATACTCCTCTCTAATATATTAGAATAACATTTCCAATGTTCTGGCTACGCTCCAAAACATTTTTAACGAAACAACTTTTGTGAGAACAGGTACAGGTCGTTTCTCCATACTGGAGCCTGGTGTCCGCCGGTATCTATGTGCCATATATGTGGTATTTTCATTTCTTTGAGCGCATTATGGAAATTAAGACTGCCAGTCATTAGCCCGTCCTGATCACCGCAGGAAACCCATAAAAGCTTTATTTTCTTTATTGCTTCTTCCGGATTAGAGATCAGCTCCTTTGCTTGTTTTAAATTAGGCGCCGAGGAGAATCCGCCAATCCATGCGAAAGTATCAAGGTTACCCACGCCGAAGTCCAACGCCTGTCCGCCGCCCATTGAAAGTCCAGCTATTGCGCGGTGTTCGCGGTCGGTATATACGGAATATTGGGACTCGATGTAGGGAATAATATCTTTAAGCAAGTCATTTTCGAAAAGCTTTCCATAGCCGCCCCAGTCATTTTCAGCCGTATCTCTTCCACGACGGCCACCCATACCAACACCCCGACCTGCAGCACCACTACGACCAACAGAATTGTCATCACCACGTGCACCAATTCCACCCATTATACCAGCACCGCGTCTTCCAGAAAACATATCAACACTTTGACCTGCTGCTACCGTCGCATCACAACTGGGCATAACGACAACCATAGGCTCAATCTTCTTGTCCGCAATAAGATTTTCGAGAATTATATTTGCCGATTCCATACGAAGCCACTCATAATAATTGTTGCCGTAGCCATGTAGAAGAAACAGCACAGGATATTTCTTATCCTTTGAATAACCAGGCGGGGTATAGACGAGCATGTCTCGCTTTATGCCGAGGGTTTTAGAATCGTACTCGACTTTTTCAATTTTACCCTGCTCGACTCCATTTCGCTGAACATCAAAGCCTTCAGGTGCAACAGCCCTGTCAGCGCCCTCAAGATCCGCAGGTGACATAACAACAATTCGAGTTACCCCCCTTCCAATCATTCCGCCGCCTGTACTTCCTGCTCGCGCAACTTCTGTCGGCGTTTCCTGAGCACTGGTTATCATTACCAGAAGAAGCATGGCTGCAAAACAAAACAATAATATTCTTTTCAGCTTTACCATAGAAAGTCCTCCTTAAAAATAACCGTAAATTTAATAATCATATTTTTTCATATATTATTATTCAATTCCGAGTTCCTTTTGTATCTTTTCGAGCGGGACACCTTTAGTTTCCGGCATCGCCAGAAGAACCCATACAAGCTGGCCGACCATACAAAGGCCGTATATCGCAAAAATCTTCCAGCCCATCTGCTCGGCAAACATCGGGAAAGTCTGTGATATCAGGGCAGCCATAATCCAATGTGTAAAACTGCCCAGCGCCTGACCGCGAGCACGCAAAGTATTAGGAAAAATTTCGCTGATAAAGACCCAGATAACCGCGCCCTGCCCGAAGGCATGTGCTGCTATAAAGACTATGAAACCTATTAATACTATCACTCCGCCGGAACCGGATTTAAAGCCCCATGCTACTATACTCAGACTAATAATATAACCAATAGAGCCGACAAGCATCAGCTTTTTACGACCGAAATGATCGATAACCGCCAGAGCTGCCATGGTAAATACCAGGTTTGTAAAGCCGACAATAACCGATTGGGCCATTGCGTTAGTTCCACTTGCTCCGGCCATTTCGAATATGCGCTTGGTATAATATATCAGGGCGTTTATGCCGGATAACTGGTTGAACATGGCAATCATCACAGCCAGCATAATTGGTTTAAGATACTTAGCCTGGAAAAACGGCTCTTTTAAGCTCGCGGCATGTTCAATAAGAGACTGCCGAATCGCATCAAGTTCCTCTTCCACATTGCCGGTATCAGTTCCTACTTTTTCCAAAACCGTACGCGCTTCATCCTCTAAATTCTGTGCTACGAGCCATCGAGGACTGCGCGGTATAAAATAAAGCAATACAAAAAACACCAAATTAGGAAAGGCTTCGACTCCAAACATCCAGCGCCATTCCAATGCCCCAAGATTCATCATGCTTATTATCCAGTTGGAAAGATAAGCCAGCAGAATTCCAAGAACGATATTGAATTGTGTGACTGCAACGAGCCGACCACGAACGCGGGCTGGAGAAATTTCAGCAATATACATTGGAGAGAGCACCGAGGAGCCACCAACAGCTAAACCACCGATAAATCGAAAAATACTAAATGAGACTGCCCCCCAGGCAAATGCAGTACCGACCGATGAAATTAAATAAAGAAGCGATAATATTTTCATGATGCCCGACCGGCCGTACTTGTCGGCTGGTTTTCCAAACAATAGCGAACCAATAACTGTCCCGATAAGTGCGCTTATGACCAATGCTCCATGCCAGAACGAAGTCTTTTGAAGCATCGGAAGCTCTTTTTCAGCCTCCGCTGTAACAGTTTCCGGCCTGCCGAAAATCTGAGCAATCGATGCATACTGGTCATTATATTTTTGTTGCAGCGTTTTCTCAGCCCCGGAGATAACCGCTGTATCAAATCCAAATAACAATCCCCCTAAAGCCGCAACAATAGCACTTCTCAGCAATATTCCCTTAATACTCATTTGTGTTCTTCCTTTCACAAAGATCAAATTCCTTAAATTCTGAAATCAATGAATCCGAAAAAGCAGGAGTAGCACCGAATTGCGAACAGACGTATGCAGCTACGCAATTAGCCATCTGATTGATTTGGTCCAACGGTAAATTATGAAGTATGCCGAAAGCCAGAACAGCAGTATATGAATCACCCGCACCTATGGTATCAACAACCGTAGTCGTAAAACCCGGACAATCACAGCAGATTAAATGATTTTTTAACAAAGCTCCTTTGGCACCGTGTGTTAATGCTATATAATCTAATTCATAACTATCCTGCAATGCACAGAGGGCTTCTTGAGGAGATGAAGGGAGTTCCAAAAGATCCTGCAAAATCACCAGTTCTCCATCGTTGAGCTTCAGGACATTCGCTGTTTTTAAAGATGTCTTAATGATATCCTTCGAGTAGTACTGCTGACGCAAATTGATGTCAAATATTTTCAGACAATCATGCCTTGTATGATGAAGAAATTCATGGATAGACCGGCAGGAATGAGAAGAACGCTGCGCCAGCGAACCGAAACAAACTGCATCGACTTTGGCAGCTAATTGTATTAATTGATTCGTCCACTGAATATAGTCCCATGCAGCGTTTTCAGTGATAGTAAAGTTCGGCACACCCTGGGCATCCAATGAAACTTGTGCGGTTCCGGTGGGAAAATCGACCTGCTGGATATATTTGGCAGAAAGTTCTGCCTGTGTCAGCTTATCTAGGATTTTCCGCCCATCATCATCCCGGCCGACAGCACTGACCGGGTAGGCGTTTAAACCCAGTTGTTGTGCGTGGAAAGTGAAATTCACAGGTGCACCACCTAATTTTTTACCTTCCGGCAAAACATCAAACAGCACTTCACCGATACCTGCAATTGTAAATATTTCTGCCATTTTTATCTCCGATCAGGCGTCATAGCCCTTCAAACGGCGAACCCAGATATTTCGATACCACGCAGGTCCGGCGTGACCCTGCAAGGACAACGGGAGTTCAGAGGCATGGGGTCTGTAAGAGGCAAGGGGTTCGCGAGCAGTCGCACCGAGCAGTTCCACCCTGTTGTGGACCATAACACCGTTCCAGAACAATGTTATGAATGCCGGTTTGACTACCGTTTCTCCGTCGAACTTCGGTGCTTCGAAAACGAAATCGAAGGAATTCCACTGCCCTTCGGGCACGGAAGGATTTACCATCGGCGGATA
Organism: Sedimentisphaerales bacterium; assembly: GCA_016931715.1. GTDB lineage: Bacteria > Planctomycetota > Phycisphaerae > Sedimentisphaerales > Anaerobacaceae > JAFGPS01. The sequence goes on along the minus strand of JAFGEF010000003.1, from coordinate 7,804 downwards.
CACTCCATAGATAGCGCCTGCGCCACCATCAGCATAGGTCACATTATCATAACTCGAAAGGATCTGTACCTCGTATTGCCCCATGAAGATTATACCGCTATTGCCGCGTTGCTGCCCCACCCTGTTAGGGTCGTCAACCGGTGGAATCATCCATTCAAGATGAAGCTGAATGTCGCCAAAACTTTCCTTACTCGTCAAACCTCCAGCCATTTCCAGATGGCTGTCAACAATGTTTCCGCGAGGTTCGCTTGCGACACCTCCCCGACCACCGCCGGTCCACTGCGAAAGGTCTTTTCCATCGAAAAGCACTATAGCGTCAGAAGGCGCAGAAGTTGTCGGAATCGGCTGGCCCGGAGTAACTTTACGCGGCTGTGGCCGGTTATGGTCATGAACAAGCCATTTCTGGTTAGGCAACTGGCTTCCAACTGGACTGCCTGCAAAATGCGGGTCCACATTACCGCCTCTGCCCATGCCCATACCTCTACCCATGCCTCGCACAGGAACCTGAGATGAAGCAGCCTGCGAAGCTTCTGCCCCATTTGCTAAAGATGTCAATGCAGTTACGGCAGGCACTGATACTGCTATTTGTTGAATAAATGATCTTCTATCTAACATTTTAAAATAACCTCCTATTAAGCTTAATGAACAGAAAACTGTTCTGAATTTTAATTGAGTTAAATCGTAATATCTTTAATCTCCCAGCCTTTACGAAATTTCGGTTTGACATACTCATTTGCCTTTTCATTATTAGTGAAACGCATATTGTCGCCATCCCATAAAAGTTTTTCGTTCGGAAAACGCCAGCTTATTGTTGCGAGCAGCATCCATTCAGCATAAGGCCCGGCTATATTGAAATTTGAGCAGGGCGAGTCACCACCTTTGCAAGCCTGTATCCAATCCTGGAAGTGGTTGCCAACACGCTTCAAAACCTCCGGCGGTCTTGTGTAGCCTTCCAGCTTCGAACGTGGAACAAGGCTAACAGACTCTCCTCGGCCGCTTGTGCCTACAAAACCCTTTGTGCCAACAAATATCTCATTGAATCCCTGGATATCCTGCTGAGTCAACCCAGCCGGGGGCATGATATTTCTGGACATATTTCCTTCATACCAAAAGATTTTAACCGGAGGCATTTTCTTATTTTTGTCCATCGGATGTTCTCGTTCAGGGAACTCTGTCACACATGCATAGTGAGGATATGTTATTGTATTTGCCCCTTCCACAGCGGTGCATTCGACACTCGCAGGGTATGTATTGCTTAGATTCAAAGCCCAGTTAGCCGGTCCAAGCTGATGAATACCCCAGTCTCCAATCATCATTGTGCCGTACTCAAGGAATCCCCGCCAGTTTGACGGATGGATTCGTGAGCTATAAGTATGCTCTCCTGAACGTCCCTGCCAGAGATCCCAGTTCATAGTTTTTGGTATCTCTTCAGCCGGAGGCCATTCTATAATTCCGCGTGCAAAGCCGCTGCCGTTCCATGAGTGTACCTCAGTTACGTCACCGATATCACCATTCCAGATAATTTCACAGGCTATGCGAGTTGCTACAGCAGAATATCCCTGATTTCCCATTTGGGTGACGACTTTGGGATATTTTTTCTGTGCTTTGGCCAAAAGACGAGCTTCCCAGACAGTCTGAGTAAGAGGTTTCTGGCAATGAACAGCTATGCCTCGCTCCATAGCATAAAGTGCAACTGACGCATGCATAAAATCTGGTATTGTAATAGTTATTGCATCGAGATTCTTCTGCTCTTTATCTAACAATCGCCGAAAATCTTTATACAAAACTGCTTTCGGGTGCTGCACAAATGTCGCACCTCCCTGAGCCTCGTCCACATCGCATAGAGCATAAATATTTTCACCACTGACGCTTCGAACATCGCTGGCACCCTGCATACCGCCGCAGCCGACGCAGCCGATATTAAGCTTGTCACTTGGCGCCTGCTGACCTGAGCCAGCCAGAACATGTCGAGGCACTATTGTAAAAGCTGCTAAAGCAGCTCCGGCACCCATAAATCCTCGCCTGGTCAATTTTATTGGTGTGCCGTTTTTTTTGCTGTCGTTCATAACTATGCTCCTTGATTTTTTATATAGAATTACTGAATTAAAGTTTACCTCTATGAACAATGCTTTATATCAGTAAATATGATTCTTTTATTAGTCATTATATTTAAAGCCGCCTTCCGGAATTGTATAACTGGTTCCACGTCTGCCTCCCATCATACCGCCTCCGCGAGATGCGGAAGCCTGAGTTTCCTTGTCCAGAGTTTCCAGACGTAATGTCAGTTTTACAGCTTTCTCCTGCTCCGCAAGAGTAATAAGCTCCGAAATAATTTCAGATGTAAGACCACCTCCAGCGCCTAAACCGGCATCCATACCACTCAAAAATGAAAGTGTCTTTTGAATGTTGTTGATAGCGTCACTTTCATGTGTATAGACATCCATGAACTTTCCGAGGTCGGTATCCTTGAGATTTACTATATTCGGGTCTTTATCCGGAGCTTTCTCAATGGCTGCTTTTAGTACCTCGATTTGTTTTTCAAGCTCTTTCAAAGAAGCGAGCCTTTCTGCTTTTGCCGGACGTTGTCCAATTCTCATACCTCTGCCCATTCCTCTCCCCGTCATACCTCCGCCAATTCCTTCCAATCCCCCTCTGCCGGCTCCAAAACTACCTCCAGGCCCACCTGCAGGTTGGCCGAATGACAAACACTCAATTGCTAAAAATGATTCTACAACAACAAGAAGAATAAAATATTTATTCATAAAATAATCCTCCAAAATATATTAACAAAAGCAATATTACAAACTCCGATGTTACAAGTTCTTCTTTACAACATACGGAAAGTATTTGTCTGTCGAATTGCCTGATTCAGAATGTTTACGTTTCAAACATCACCTTATTCATCTTTTACCAATGGTACTTTCAATTAAATAATCACTTCCACCCTACATTTCCCCAAACAGCCTTGATAAGATTTATGAGATCCACGTTGTCAGGCTCGACGCGTCCCCAGTTAGCGGCATCATTCGGATTTGCCAATGCCGCAGCTTCCTTTCCAAAATTGATCGTCCGCTGGTCACGCCACTTCCAGTAATCCGAGTGTGAATCCCCAAAAACCATGGTAACACCATTCCCATGGCGAATCGGCACGGGGTCCCACCACTTCTGCTGACTGTAGTAGATAGACCACGTTGCCGGTGTACAAGCTCCTTCGTCAAGGAAAATCATGCGTTCGCCAGGGCGCTTCAACTGAGCACGCGTGCGGATTTGCATCGATGCATTCGCCCCAGCCATTGTTATTCCCGCAGTAGTGTTAGCAAAGGGCTCGGGCATGGCATAGGTTCGAGCCTCCTCACGTTTTTTTGTCGGACAGCAGTAAACACCGATGTTTTTGCCGCAGTAGGGATAGAGCAATCCTTTCTTGATTGCCAATTCCTGATCAACACGAGTAGTATAGCCCAGGCCGGTATGATCCACCCAACAGCCTGCGCCCGTGGATCCGGATGGTACTTTTTCATCATTTTCGTCCGCATACATATTCCACACCAGAGCCAGACTCTTCAGGTTGTTCAAGCAGGCGATTCTCTTGCCCTCCTCGCGCACACGGTTCAGAGACGGCAGCAAAATTGACAACAATACAGCAATGATCGCTATAACAACCAGCAATTCTATTAGAGTAAAAGCTTTTTTCCTGTTCATAATATAACCTCCACATACAAGTTCCCACATTTTATTTAACGGTATGATCCCATTTTACACTTTCAAATAACAACATAATTTTCTGTAGGTCTCCGGCACAAGTTGTTCATTGTGCCGGAGACGCCTTAACTAATATGAACTTTTTTATTTCGCCTGTTTGACTTCTTTAATCAGGTCCAAAAGACCGTTGACAATACCAGTCTCTGCGTAGCCGGGCTTGCATCGCGAGGACAGAACTTCAAAGGTTTGATGACCATACGCGGCATCATCAGGAATATACCCGGTATTGCTGCTTCCATTGGCCATCGAGACAAATATAGACCTGCCAACAGGAGACTCTCTCTTGAATCTCTGGGCGATCATGTTGTAAATTTCCGCACTGCCGCCGCCAAGTGCAATATCATCGATCATAAGAAGACTCAAACGAAGGGAGACGTCTGCCGAATCCGTGTACTGGGCATCAACTCCTGCTCGCCCCTGACCGATTCTGGTGCGACCCGGTAAGCTGAGCATCTTTTGAGCTGCAACTATTTTGCCGCTGGTTGACATATAATTCGGATCCATTAATCGCATCACACGCTTGACTTCTTCACCCATAAACTGACCCATAGACTTTATCATCATCTTCTGCTGATCCAGCAGCCTTTTAACCGTGGGATCCTGCTTGTTCAGACCTGCTCCGCCAGAAGGCATGGAATTGCTGATGTCCTGACCCCGGCTTGCATAATCCTTGATGCGAATTTCGCGCAGGTCAAATGTCTGCTGGAAATAGAGCGGATTCTGGTCTCCTTGAGCTCCGACTGAGAAAAGCGCTATGCACTTGTCGTCGAAAGAATCCTCGATATACCTTTCGGCTTCGCCGGGCCAATCGCCGCTAACCATGTCGGTGTTGCCTGTGACAACAGCGTGGCAGGCATAGTTGAAATAGACAGCGATGGGCTCGCCATCGAGTGTTTCAAAATTGATAACAGCAACGGTCTTGTCAGACGGACCATCGTAATTTGCGCCTTCCCACCACTTGCGTGTCTTGGGATCGATATAGTCGCGATAAACATTGATGTAGGAAACGCCCGTTCCGTAACCAATGCGTGCGGGCTGGAGCTTTCCCTTGGCTTCCTTAATGAGGTTGAATAATTGCTCGACTGATGCTGACCCAGAGCCGCTGTGGGTGTGAGTCGGATTAATCATCAGATTTTTAGCGGGGATATTCAACTCTTGTTCGATTCTCGTCCCCAACTGGCTCCATATATTATCCCCTACGCCAGCCGCATCCACCGAAACCAATGCAGCGCCGGTGGTGCCGTTATCGATAACGATCGCTCTTGCATAGAGGTGATCGAGAATGCCATCAGCGCCTGGATAGCCTCCACTCGCTCCGCCGCCTCTGCCGCCCATCATTCCTGCGCCTCTGCCCATCATGCCGCCACGACCGGCAGCACCGCTACGACCAATGCTATTTGCATCACCACGTGCACCAACCATACCGCCAGGCATTCCGCCACCCATAGCCGCACCTGGAACTCCGCCTGCAACAGCACCCGGAACTTCGCCGCGACCTGGCATACCGCCTCCCATCATACCACCGCGACCGCCTCCCATCATGCCGCCGCGATTGCCGGCGCTACCCGGCGCAGGAGTGATATCGATTTTAGCCGCACCAACCTTGAAACCCGCAGATGGAGTCTGTGCAAAAACGCCACACGAAAGTATGACGACAATACCTAAAAGAACAATAATTTTAAATGTTTTCATTTTTCTTACTCCTTTTCTAAATTAATACCTTGTTATTTAATCGCCTTTTGTATAGCTGCCTCAATAATTTTGTTCATCACTTTGTAACCCTCATCGTTGGGATGGAGACCATCGTCAGAAAAGGATTCTTTTAACAAGCCCTTATCATCCACAAACGCATCGAAGTAGTTCACATAAATTGCATTCACTTCTTCTGCAAAATCCTTCAACCAAACATTCAGCTTAATAATATCACCGGCCGGATGGCTGTCAGTCCACTTTGTCGTTTTTATGTTATTACTGATTTGCCCGCTCTGCTGTTTCAAATATGGGTAATCGCTTACCGGCATAATTGAGCAGAGTATGACTTTGATTCCATGATGCTGAGCCAGCTCCGTCATGGCCTGAATGTTATTCTCAATCATTCCTGATGTTTGAGGTCCGGTATTCTGGGCGATATCATTAATTCCGGCCAGTAGTACCATGGCAGCGGGTTTTAAATTAATAACGTCTGGATACAGGCGAACGAGCATTTGAGATGTTGTTTGTCCACTAATGCCTCTATTGACATAAGGCTTGCCTGGAAAGCATTCGGAAAGTTTCCAGAAATCCGTAATGGAATCTCCTAAAAACACAACTCGATTCGTATCGGGAGACTGCTTCTTCAGTTCCTGGTTTTCCGCGTGGTACCTTCCGAGTTGATTCCAGTCCAGCATCTGGTCTGCCAGGCTGCGGGCTGTCAAAGCAAGACAGCTATTAGCCTTAGGAGGATTAAATTCTTCGACTAATTGTCCTTGCGCTGTGACACTTATAAATGTCCCAATCAGTATAAGAGCCAGAATTCTATTTAGCATTTCTTTTATAATCCTTTCTGATTCCAACTATATTTCAAAACTCAAGATTTTATTAGATTGAAATCTATGCTATTATGATATTATACATCAGCATCCTCGTTAGATCCGGAATGGCGACGCTCGGACAACTCTGATTCGATACGAGCCAATGCGGTTCTATCAATCTTATAGAAAATCATCGCCAGAGCGCCCAGTAAGAAAAATATCGCAGGTATAATATTAAACATCAACCGAATACCGGTAATTGCTTTGGCAGTCTGCGCTTGATCCGCAACATAGCCGAAGGCGGCAAGTATATAACCAGGTATTGCAGCTCCAAAAGCGATCCCAACCTTCAGCGAAAACATCGAAGCTGCAACGATTAGCCCCGAAGTTCGTTTACCGGTTTGCCATTCACCAAATTCGGCGCAATCGGTGTACATCGAGAACAATAAAGTAATCGTGATCCCAAAGGTCATAAATCCCAATGCGTGCACTATAACTATATAACCAAAGTGTTCGGGCGGAATGAAATAAGAAACTATAAGCAGTGCTATATTCAAAATGTTCACGGCAAAGACCAGGTGATGTTTATTGAAGCGTGACACCAGGTAAGGCGTGATTAACGCACCCGCCAGTTGACCAATAAAACCTAATGAGGTAAATACCGAGGTTCGGTCAAATATCCAAAAAAGCTTGGCTCCATCATCGAGCATATAATACTTGAGGTAATAAAGAATAGAGGATTGGCGTGCGAGCAGGCCGATGACAATGAGTATTCCTCCTGCAACAAGCGCCAGCCATGATTTGTTTTTTATAATTTCGCTGAAATCTTCTCGCACGCTTGCAGTATGCGGCTTGAGCTTGATTCGTTCCTTTGTTGTTGCGAACGTGACCCAGAAAAGCAGTACCGAAAGAATCGCAAAAATAATGATCGTCAGACGAAATCCAAGCAGGTCATCACCGCCGCCGAGCCAGTCTTTCAATGGCGTGGTAAAAGCAGCAACAGCCAGCGACCCGAGAGACGCCAGGATAAAACGATACTGTGTTGCCTTGGTTCGCTCTTCCGCCAACGGTGAGATAACCGCAAGCAGCGCCGAGTATGGCACGTTTATAGCTGTATACGCCAACATTATTGCAGAGTAGGTCAGGTAAGCATAGATGAGTTTGCCGATATTGGAAAAATCCGGTCCCAGGAACAGCACATAACCTAAAAGCCCGTAGGGAATTGCAACCCATAGAAGATAAGGTCTGTATCGCCCCCATTTGGTATTTGTGCGGTCTGCAATGAGGCCCATCGCAGGGTCTGTGAAAGCATCGATAATCTTGGTCACGAGCATCATTGTGCCAACCGCGGCCGGTGACAGTCCAAAAATATCCGTGTAATAGTAGAGCAAAAACAGTCCAAAGAATCCCATGTAAAAATTGGAGGCCATATCTCCCAGACCATAACCAACTTTTTCCTTAAATGAAAGAGGAGCAGTTTCAGAACTATTTTTTTGTGCAGGCTGTATATCCATACATTAACCTCTTAAAATTAT
>JAFGEF010000033.1 GCA_016931715.1 Sedimentisphaerales bacterium | reverse complement strand
TCTTCGACTTCATTGCCAATATCGGCTAATCCTGCCATAGCTGAACCGACACGAAAATCCATATGAGAAAGGTAGCTGTGCTGAGCTATATGAAATTGAATTCCAACAGCCGCCGGATTACCCAGACCTATCTCAATGTCGATATTACTTACTGCGTTATAGAATGAACCGGCGCCACTGGCAAAGGTTATCATATACTTGTTGTCTCCTTCCTGAAAACCAGGCGTATTTTCGCCCAGTATGATAACCGGCCTGTTTTTGCCGTAACCAATCAAACGGGTTCCGGTCGAGACATTAATGGTCCTGCTGATACGATATTTGCCTTCCGGAATATACAGTATCAAACCTCTCGCCTGAGTAACCGCCTGTTGAAGAGAATCAGTGTCATCGCCGATGCCATCAGCATTTACCCCAAATGCCTCTTTTGTTAAATAGATAGCATAGGGGTCTTCGATACGTGAAGTATAAAATGATTCTCCATAAAGATTTTTTAAGGAAAAACAGAGATTTATTAGTGTCAAATATACTAAAACAGATTTGATTTTCATAACATTCTCCTTAAAATGACGTGGTTAAATGATTATCAACAATGATTTGATGTTATCAAATATCAATATGATTTATAATATAGAATTAAAATATAAGAATGATAAAGATTTTTATACAGCGACCGGATTTTATTTATTGAGTTCTATATTAGCGCCGAGATTTTTCATCAGCTCGACGAAATCAGGAAACGTGACATTCATCGCTTCCGCCGTATCGATAACGCATTGCCCATCCATCGCCAGTCCGGCAAGCGAAAGCGCCATGACAATACGATGGTCGCCCCAGCCTCTCATCCGGGCAGGTACGGGCCTGCCGCCATTGATTATAAGTCCGTCCGGCAGTTCCTCGACATCCACATTCATTTTTTTCAGCTCTTTTGCCATGCAGGCTATTCTGTCGGTTTCTTTCGCCCTTGCCTGTGGGACATTAACCAGTCGTGTCTGACCCTTCGCAAAAGCGGCTGTAACAGCAAGAGCAGGCATGGCATCAGGAGTTGCGTTCATGTCTATTTCCGTGCCTGTAAGATCCGATGCTTTTATAGTGACCGAATCGGACTCAACTGTAATATCAGCGCCCATAGCCTTTAAATAATTGACAACTGCCTTGTCCGGCTGACTGTCTGAAAAATCCAGCCCGAGTAAAGTTACTTTGTCACCCATCAGTGCGGCCGCACATAAAAAGAAAGTCGCACTCGAAAAATCAGCGGCAATTGCACTGTCAAACGCGCGGTATTTCTGTCTGCCCCTGATGAAAAACTTTTTCATCTGATGATTTTCATATTCTATCTTCTGCTTATCCATCCAGTCTAATGTCATTTGCACATAACCCGGCTCGTTAAGAAGATTGACAGTGATTTCGCTGTCCTGCAGCGCAAGCGGTGTGCATAAAAGCAGGCTGGAAAGAAACTGGCTTGTGAAAGCGGCGATAGGTGTTTTACCTCCGGCTATCTTTCCTGTTATTTTTACAGGAGGTTTGCAGTCGTTATTAAGACTTACGCAGCGAGCGCCGAGGTTGTTCAATGCTTCCATCAGCGGCCCAATCAGACGTGTGCGAGTCTGTTCGTCGCCTGTAAAAGTAACTGACTTGCCGGGCCAGACCAGAGATGCCGAACCCATAGCAAGTCTGAGAGTTGTGCCGGAGTTGCCTACATCGATAATTTCCTCCGGAGCGGCGATATTTCCGCCATTACCGGTAACTTTCCAGAGATTCTTGTCGGAAGTATCGATTTTTGCCCCTAAAGCCCGGTAGCAGCCAACCGCAGAAAGGGTATCGCTCGAAATCAGCGGGCTTCGGATGAGACTATTGCCTTCGGCTAAAGAAGATATCGCCACTGCACGAATCGTATGCGATTTCGACCCGGGAATTGATATAGTTCCACGTAATCGTGATTTTTTCGTTATTAAATTCATTTAGTCTAAGCCTTAAATATAGGTTTTATGCCATTTTTACACACTTTAATACCAAAAATCGCATAAAATTGAAAGAAGATTTTTACCTTTCCTGACATACCAACCAAAATTGGCTTTGTTTTTACAACTTCTCGTCTTTATTCGTTGGTCGATAGTCGTTAGTCTAAGCTAAATTGGCTTTGTTTTTACAACTCAGTGTATAGCGTTTAGGATTTAGGGTTTAGAATTTATTATTTCCCTACCAAGGCGGGCAATTTGGCTTTGTTTTTCATTTCAATTTCATATTGTTTAGATTTTCGTATTTCGTATTTAGAACTTCCGACCAAAAGCTGATAAATTGGCTTTGTTTCATAAAACTCCTTCGCTTCTTTTTGGCAGCAGCAAATGCCTCCCCGCCGTAGAGGGAACACGAATTAACAAAATATTTTCGGGATTTATTTTGATTTTTGTCTTTTGGATTTTCCTCCCTTGTATCCGCGATTCTCTATCAGTTATTATAATCAATATTCATTTTGTTATTTATAATACAAACAATATTTATAAAGTCAAGAGAAATCCTGGATTTCAGGAAAATGATTATTATCTTCGCCGTTACCAGATGACTTTTGTTTCGTGATAAGGTTTGTTGTCGGGTGCATTTTCAAATACAATGTCTTTTTTCATCTGCTCTGCTGTAAGTATGTCCTTGAATTTGCAGATAAGCATTTTAGGTGGTATAGTTTTAAAGGTATTCATTAATAATTCATCAGGTTCTTGGTTTTGTTTTATCCAGAAGACTGGATTGAATCTGTCTGAATAGACTTCTCTTGCTGTTCGTAATTTCAATCTATCTTTGCAATCGAGCTTGTTATCACTTAATGTATAAAGCAGAATTTGAGTTTCTGTTCCGATAGTTGCGGTAAGAGCTACGGGGTACATTGCTTTTTCAGTGTCGAATTGCAAAACAAGCGGAGCTACCATTCTATCAGAAGAGATTTTCTCTTTCTTTGTTCCTGGTTCAGGCTGAACTTTCGCGACAACGAAGCACCAGTTCCGTCTGATATAATCAGCAAAGATAGCCGAATCCTTTTCATTGAAATCAAAGTTGTTTTTCTTTAACCATTCTAAAATTGCATCAGTATTTTCACTTTTAATAACTTTTACATCATAAATACCGACGTGTTCAGCTTTAATTATTTCAACATCTTTTCCTGCGGATTGAAGAGCCGGCATAAATAAAACTACAAAAAAGCTAATTATAAAAGTATAAAAACTGATTTTTGCAATTTTATCCAATTTCGACGGTACTGTTGCAATCGTGTTTAAAGCCGGAATAATAAAAACCTGAAGTATTAGAGACGATAATAAGCTACATACTAAAAGTATGTATAATATGATTATTAATATATGCCAGATAACGATAGTTCTTGGTTGTGTACACATGGAAGCCATGTTGAAATACCTGCGGGCAATATCCGCATCAAAGCTTGTTATTTCAGGAACCGAAGGTACAGGAACTACCCAGCCTAAGGAATCTATTGACTGTGGTTTTGAAATTTCATATTTGCTTTGCAGAATCAAGGTTTCTGTGTTTTCGTGAAAGATTAAAAAAGCTCGCTGGTATGGAATATCAGGCGGAACTTCCTCATGATAATAAAATTTACCGTCTGCATAGGCGTTTGAGAATAAACTTGCAATGCATAAAGTCAGAAATGCAGTTCTTGCTGCGGTATTCATTTTTATCCTTCCCTAAACTAATTTTCATTATACCGAAATATTATCTTCTTTATGATGCGTAAAATATAATAATTTCAGGTTTAAATCAACATATTTCACATAATAATGAGGATTGTTTACCAGACATTCCATATTATCAATATTTTTAACTTGATAATATCGGGCAATCTATTAAAATATAGAATTATACAGGATTATGCGGTGATATCGAATCCATTATGATAATGGATTTTCGTCTCTATTTAAGCAGGATCGTTTGTAAATACATGGTTGTGTTCTATACTTGCATTGCAGAACTCATTAAAAAAAAATAGTTTTGAGGAGGAGTAAAATGAAAAGAGTAGTAACTATTTGTGTCTTATTGATAATGGCGGGTACAGCAGCGGCGGCGCCTTCATTTCAGGGTTTTGAGACAGATACCGGAGACTGGTATTTTTATGACGGCGGTGTTCAATCAGGTCGTGTAGCTTCAGGGGGCGGTATCCTTGGTGTAACTTCCGCAAGCGGATCATACCATGCGGAATTGGTGAATGTTCACGATGCCTATCTGGCGGGTTATGGTTCGGCCGGTTTCAGTCGCTTCGGGGCAAGGGATCCTGTTTATCAGGGCTCATTTTATCAATCGATAGATGTTTATATTAATCCGTCATGGTCAGGTTTGGGACTTTGGATTGATATGGTGCCGGCGGACATCGATAACACTTCGCTGTACGCCGCAGGGGGAAACTTCAGGCTTACAGCCAATGGTTCTTCTGTTTCTGTTCAGGCAATCAACAGTTCTACTCTCACTACGATAACTAATGCCGGGTGGTACACATTTGAAATGGTCTGGAGTAAGGGAGTAAATCCAACAGATTTAATCAATATGGATTTGAACGTTTATGATTCCGCGGATACGCTGCTTGGTACTGAGTCATTCCTGGCATCGTTCCCGCAAGGTACACATCCCGGCGAATCTCAATATCTTGGTAATAACAGCTATGTCTGGTTATCTGTCTGGCAGAATGGTTTTGCTAATGATATTATAGCGATAGATAATGTGCAAACAGGCGCGGTTATCCCTGCACCAGGAGCAATTATATTGGGTGGAATCGGTGCATGTGTTGTCGGCTGGTTTAAAAGAAGAAAAACTCTGTAAGAAAGATACAAAAAAGGAAATTTTCCTGGCTGCCTGCATTTGCATGCAGCCTTTTTTATTGCACAAATAACGTGTTGAAAGTCTTTGGGGAAAAGATTATAATCTCTATCTCAATGAAAGTGTTTGCAATGATAACAGCTATGAATAAAATACTTCCGACTCATTCTGCTGACAAAAGGATACCGGCGTCCATTTGCCCTCAAAATCTGATACAAATCTAAAATATGGAGTCGATATGGCACAGCTTGAGCTTGATAATTTTTCGTTTTTTTTTGATTTGGCGCCGGTTGGCTTTTTTATTCTCGATAAAAAGAACTGTATCGCACAAGTCAATCTTGCAGGCGCTTCCATGATTGGGACAAAGAGAGACTCTTTAATCAGGACGCCGTTTCATCTGTGCATAAATTCGAAAGACAAAAACATTTTTTATAAAAATCGGCGGGAGGTTTTCCAGACATCTTCTCGAAGGCAGTGTAATTTGAGAATGATTCGCAAAAGAAAAGGAGAATTTTTCGCAGAGCTTATCATTGACCCGGTTACCGGTTCCAAAGGTCAGATTTCCCGCTGCTGTGTAACTGTAATAGATATTTCCGCATTACAATATGACCAGGAGCATTTGAAGCAAAGCGAAGAGAAATATCGCAGGCTTTTCAATACAATGACAGAAGGATTTGCTTTGCATGAAATTATTTGCGACAAAAAAGGCAGGCCGTGCGATTACAGATTTCTTGAGGTAAACCATGCTTTCGAGACTTTTACCGGATTGAAGGCGAAGAATATTGTGGGTAAAACCGTCAGGGAGGTAATTCCGAAAGTTGAACAGTTCTGGATTGAAGAATACGGCAAAGTTGCTCTTACCGGCAAGTCGAAGAACTTCGATGGTTTTTCCATGCCGCTCGGAAAATATTACGAAGTTTTTGCGTACAGCCCGGCGCCGATGCAGTTTGCAGTTATATTCATGGATATAACCGAACGCAAACAAGCCGAGGATGAGATAAATAATCTTGCCAGATTTCCGAGGGAGAATCCGTTTCCGGTGCTCAGAATCAAAAATGACGGCACTATATTATACTGCAACACACCCGGGCAGGAGCTTTTGAAGGAGTGGCAGCGTGAAGTCGGGCAGCAAGTGCCGAACAACTGGATAAATCCGATATTAAATTCCATTCGGTACAGTCGTCAAATCACAGAGCAGATTAAGTGCGGCCAGAATATCTTTTCGATTGTTATAACGCCGGTACCTGACGCAGGATATGTTAATTTATACGGCAGGGACATAACGGTGCAGGAGCAGATAAAAGAAGAGCTTCGCAAGGCACGTGACGAGCTTGACGTGAAAGTTCACCAGAGAACTACTGAACTGGCTCGGACAATAGCGATTCTTAAAAAGGAGATTAAGGAAAGAATAGCCGCAGAGACAAAGCTTCGGGAGCGAACAAAAGTGCTTGACGCATTTTTTGCATATACAATCACGCCGCTGGTTATTCTCGACAGGGAATTTAATTTTATTCGCGTGAATAAGGCTTATGCCGACAGTTGTCAAAAAGAAATACATGAATTCGAGGGACATAATCATTTCGTTTTTTTTCCTCATGAGGAAAATGAAAAAATTTTCAGGCAGGTAGTAATAACCAAACAGCCTTTTCAGGCTTTTGCCAAGCCGTTTGTTTATCCGGATCATCCTGAATTGGGAGTTACTTACTGGGATTGGACACTTGTTCCTATTCTCGACAGGGATGAACAGGTCGAATTTATGGTATTTTCGCTGCTGGATGTTACGAAGCGAAAGCGTGCGGAACTGGCTTTAATTGAAAGTGAGGAGAAATATCGAAGCCTTGTCGAATTTTCTCCTGAATCCGTGTGTGTTTTGGTGGAAGAAAAAATTGTTTTTGTTAATACATCTGCAAGGAAGCTTTTAAAAGCTGAAAAGAACGAAGAAGTTATCGGCAAGTCATTGTGGGATTTTATTTACCCTGATTCTTCAGAAATTATGCAAAGAGACTTGAAATTCCTTCATGAAAAAAATCGAAGGATTCTGCCGAGAGAAGTGAAGATAGTTCTTCTCGATGGTTCACTTGTCGAAATCGAGACATCAGCTACTTCTGTTATACATCAGGGAAAAGAAGGCGTCCTGATCATGTTCCATGATATTACAGAACGCAAAAAAGCAGAAGATGAGATTCGCAGGAATCAGCTTGAGCTTAGAGCCATGTCTGCAAGGATTCAGCTTGCCGAGGAGCAGGAGAGAAGAAGAATCGCACAGGATTTGCACGATTCAGTTGGCCAGATTCTTGCTTTTTCGGGAAGAGAGCTGAAGCATTTGCAAAAATCAGTATCCGGCGCTGCGGCAAAAACAATTGAGGAAATTGCAAGCCAGCTTGATTTGGCTGTAACGCAAACCAGAACGTTGAGTTTCGATTTAAGCCCGAGCATACTTTATGACCTTGGCTTTGAAGTGGCGATTGAGGATTTGGTTGACAGGACATCCAGAACCAGGGGCATTCGGTGCAGTTTTAAAAACTGCATCGAGCCAAAGCCTTTAACAGATGAAGTCAAGGTTCTTCTGTATCGCTCTGTAAGAGAGCTGCTGATTAATGCGTTCAAACATGCACAGGCCAGTCTTGTAAAGGTGTCATTGTTAAGGTCGAATTCCGACATTTATATAACAGTAGAAGATGACGGCTGCGGATTCGATGTGTCTATTCTTAATACGAGCTCAACCGGCCGAAAAGGATTCGGAATATTTAATATCCGGGAGCGATTGAACCATATTGGCGGCAAGTTAAATATAGAATCAGCAGAAGGCAGGGGAACAAAAGCTGTTTTAACAGCTCCTCTTGATGTTGAAAAAGAAAATAAGAGCGGGAGTTGATTTATGAGTATAAAAATAATATTGGCAGACGATCACACAATGCTTCGTCAAGGCCTGAGCAGGTCGTTCGAGCAGGAAGAAGACATTACTGTAGTAGGGCAGGCACAGGATGGATATTCCGCGATAGATCTTGTAAGAGAATTGTTGCCTGACATAGTCATAATGGATATCGGTATGCCGGGACTGAACGGTATTGAAACAACATGGAGAATTGTGAAGGATTACCCTGGGGTAAAAATCATCGGGCTTTCAATGCACTCGAGTGACAAATATGTCAGGGAAATGTTCAAAGCCGGAGCTTCCGGTTACCTTCTGAAAAATTGTTCGTTTGAAGAATTGGTTGAGGCAATAAGAGCCGTAATGGCGGGTAAAACTTATATCAGTCCGGCTATAGGTGATATGATAATAAAGGAGTATGCGGGCAAAGAGGGCGAAGGGAAAACCGCTTTTTCGTTATTGAGCCAGCGAGAAAGAGAAGTGCTCCAGCTTTTGGCCGAAGGAAAAACAACCAAGCAAATCGCGCAAAAATTACACATCAGCCCCAAGACTGTCGAGGCACATCGCCTGAGAATAATGGACAAACTGCATATCGACAATATAGCCCAGTTGACCAAGTTTGCAATTCAGGAAGGTCTCACTGAAATAGAGACATAGAATAATTTCGGGATTGATTTTCTATGCCAATATTTTATTTAACTTCAATTCCGACTTCGTTTTTCCATGTCCCGTGCAGGTTGCATCTTGCATAAGCACAAAGTTTTTCGTATGGATGCGCAAGAGTGACATATATTTTCAGAATCGGCTCTGTTGTTTGTGCAGTAAAATCCATTCTTGCCAGATAAGTATCATCCGCATACAGCTCGATAAACTGAATAAAATGCCCGGGTTCGTTCGGGTGTTTAATAAGTTTGCCCGCCTCGACTGTTACCTCGAATCGCTCGCCTTTTTTAATTTTTTTCGGAGCGGTTATAACAGGCAGGTGCTTTTTCTCCAGGTCGCTGGCATGTATCGTATCTTCAACAGTATTTATACTGTAAAAAATATCTTCTGCGCATTCAGGATCAACCTCTTTTATTTTTGTGAACATTCTTACAGGTCTCCTAATTTTGAGCAAGTTAAAAATAATTCGGAATATTAAAAATATCCCATTTGTGATTTTTTAACATGTTTGTGATTAAAGATAAATAGGAGAATCCCTTAATATCCTCAAGCAAAATGCTTAATGCTTATTCAGGCATTTATGACAAGTGCAATAAGTTCATTATGAACAGCCCATGGAGTTGCCGCAGTTAAAGCATTTGTAGCATGTTCCGTTCCTGACCGTGATTGAGCCGCATATATCACAGGCAGGTGCATCATCGAGGAAATGAGCGAATTGCGAACTGAACTCCTGCATCATTTTTGCTTCCGCCTGCAAAGGCTCTAATTCACTTGTAAATGCAGTGCTTACCAGTACATTTACGCGGCTGGAAGCATCTGTAATTCTGTCTGTCAATATTGGCGTTATTGGCTGTGTGCCTTCATCCTGGATTGTTGTTTCTGATTTGCGTTCTTTTATCTGCGGTCTGATTCTTGGTTTGGAATCTGTCTCTGGAGTTTTCTGTCCTGCTTTCACCTCGGCGATTTTTTTCGACAACTCCTTTGTTTTTTCGACTACCTGTTTCGCTGTTGTGGTATTTTTATTTTCCGCCGAAGTTACGTTTCCAGACCTGTTAGGCGTGTTTTTATCGGCGTAACCGGGTATAAACTGACAGCCGAGCCAGCAGAAAATATAGTCTATAAGGCTCTTGGCAAATGGGATATCTCGATTGGAAGTCATTCCCGAAGGTTCGAATCGGGCGTGACGGAATTTATCTACAAGAGTAATAAGAGGTACCCCATATTGAAGCGCCATTGAAGTACATGTACCTATAACATCCATGAGGCCCCCGACGGTGCTGCCCTCCTTGGCCATGGTGATAAAAAGCTCACCAGGCTGCCCATCCTCGTATAGCCCCACCGTCAGGTAACCCTCATGTCCAATAACCGAAAATTTATGTGTCAGACTGTGCCTTGTGTCCGGCAGTCTTCTTCTGAAAGGCTTTGCCGGAGGTGTATTATCAGCCGAAGCTGATTTGGCTTTGTTTTTATTGTGATCCTTTGTCGAAACAGGCTGAAGTCTCTTTGAGCCGTCCCGATAAATCGCGACTGCCTTCAAACCGAGCTTCCAGCCTTCCATGTATGCGTTGGAAATCTCATCGGCTGTGCTTTCCTTCGGCATATTGATTGTTTTACTTATCGCGCCGGAGATAAAAGGCTGCACCGCCGCCATCATTTTCAGATGTGCCAGATAATGTATGAACCTTTTGCCGCTTCGAGGCTTGAAAGCGCAGTCAAAAACCTGCAAATGGTCAGGATTGAGTTTTGCGGCACCTTCGATCATATCATTTGTATCAATATGATCACAGATAGACTTTACGTCATCGGCGCTGTAGCCCAGTCTTTCAAGCGCCATAGGAACAGTTTTGTTCACGAGCTTAAGCATTCCGCCTCCGGCGAGCAGCTTATACTTTACTAAAGCAATATCAGGCTCTATGCCTGTTGTATCGCAGTCCATCATGAAGCCAATAGTTCCAGTCGGTGCCAGTACTGTAACCTGTGCGTTGCGGAATCCTGTTTTCGAGCCTGCGTCAAATGCCTGGTCCCATGCGTCTTTCGCGGCATTTCGCAGATAGTCCGGGCAGTGAGCTTCCGGAATATTGCGTGCATGCTGACGGTGCATGTTGACTACTTTCAGCATTGCATCGCGGTTCTTTTCAAAATCATCGAAAGTACCTTTCAGTGCAGACAGCTCCGCACTTGCAGCATACGCCGTACCTGACATAATAGCGCTGACAGCGCCTGCGATTGCTCTTGCCTGGTCGGAATCGTATGGAAGTGCAAGACTCATTACGAGCGAGCCGAGGTTGGCATAACCTAAACCCAGAGGGCGATACAAATGACTGTTTATTGCGATTGCTTTGTCCGGGTAGCTTCCGTTATCGACTAAGATTTCCTGTGCGATAATGAACATCCTGATTGCTTTTTTGAATCCTTCGATATTGAAGGAGCCGTCCTCTTTGCGGAATTTCATCAAATTCAGCGATGCAAGATTGCAGGCTGAATCGTCGATAAACATATATTCACTGCACGGATTCGATGCGTTTATAGGTCCTGAATTCGGGCATGTATGCCAGCGATTGATTGTACTATCGTATTGAAGACCGGGATCGCCGCAAATCCTTGTGCCTTCAGCGATTAGCTCCATCAGCTTTCGTGCTGAATGTTCTTCTGCTTTCTGGCCTGTTGTAACAGCAATAGTGAACCATGAGTCATCTTTTTCAACTGCCTGCATGAATTCATCGGTCACGCGTACGGAAAGGTTGGAATTCTGGAACATAACACTGCTGTACGCTTCGTTATTATGATCCTGATTGTAACCAGCGTCTATTAAAGCCCATGCCTTTTTCTCTTCCTCTGTTTTAGCAGTGATAAATTCCTTGATGTCAGGATGGGTAACTTTCAGTGATTGCATTTTAGCTGCTCTTCGCGTTTTGCCGCCTGATTTTATTACCGCCGCTATCTGGTCGTAAACTCTCATAAAGCTTAAAGGGCCGGAAGGCTTGCCGCCGCCTGAAAGCTTCTCTTTGCTGCTTCTCAGTGTTGATAAGTCGGTTCCTGTGCCGGAGCCGTGCTTGAAAAGCATTGCTTCGCTTGTGGCAAGTCTCATAATATCTTCCATTGAGTCTTTTACCGACTGAATGAAACAGGCTGATGCCTGCGGATATTCATAGCTGTGGGCACAGGGCAATGCGTCTTTGGTTTTCGGATCCCAGTGGAAATTATGCCTGCTACCTTTTATTCCATAAACATCCCAGAGACCTACATTAAACCATACAGGCGAGTTGAATGAGCCGTACTGGTTCACGCAAAGCCATGTCAATTCGTTATAAAATATCTCTGCGTCCTCATCGGTTGCAAAATAACCGTCTTTTCTGCCTCTGTCTGCGATTGCCTTGCAAACACGATGGATAAGCTGCTTTACGGAATTTTCCCGATGGCCTGATTCGATATCGCCGTAGAAGTACTTGCTCGCAACAACCTTGGCAGCCAACTGGCTCCATGAGGCGGGAACTTCGATGTTGTCCTGCTCGAAAACAGTCTGCCCGTTATCGCCGGTAATCTTTGCCGAACGGGTTTCCCAGTCAAGCTGCTCGAATGGATGCACTCCCGGAGTTGAGAAGTAATGCTCCAATTTCAAACCTTTCGATTCAGTTACCTTTACAGATACTTTGGGACGCTGTTGTTTTTCTTCAAAAGGATTCTCAGGATCAAATTTATAAGACATTTATACGCCTCCATGCGATTTTTAAACGAAATCCCAGGTTTTATACTCCAAACAAATCCTAAAATTGTGAAATTTCAAAAAACGGATTCCAAAAATCGAATCTTTTAGGATTTAAATATTATATTAATACTTCCCGCGCAGCGGGCTCTACTACATATAGAAATTCAATCGGAAAACTAACCAGATATTGTGTTAAAGCACATTCAATCTGTATCGACAAGTTTATGCTAATTCGATAAACTGTAAAGAGTAATTTTGGAATTTTTTTGATGATTTTTTCCTAACGTGTTCTTAACCCTTGTCGTTACTGTATCTACGAGAAAAATTTTTTTTGATAGTGACACAAAATTAAATGCAAGTTGCTTCAAACCAGCGCTGAGTTATCCAGCAATGCGCCCAAATGTAAGGGTGAACCATATCATCAGACCAATTATTTTGCGGCACAAGATTAATTATTTCATTTATTGATTTCTGTAACGGCACCAGCACCGCGTCGAACTGCTCCGCTAATCTGTGAACACAGGCAATAAAGTTTTGTAAGTCTTTATAAATCATATTGTTAGCATCATTGCAGAACATGAACGGCTCTATTAATACCAGTTGGCAATTACTTTTATCGCGTGCCTTCGTAAGCAATGTTTTGTATGTAGATTCATATTCATCGATAAGTACTGCTTCATCAATTCTGTTCGTATGAAAACGCCATACATCGTTTATTCCGATGAGTATGCTGATGATATCAGGATTATGCTTGAGACAATCTTTTTCCCATCGTGATTTCAGGTCGCGAATTGTATTGCCGCTAATGCCGGTATTGATGATATTAATATTGAAATCGGGGTATTTTGCAAGCAGCCAGTTTGCGGCGAAATGAACATAACCATATCCGAAAGGTTTGTACACACTCTCGCACCTTCCGGCATCTGTTATACTATCGCCGATAAAAACTATAGTATCGTCAGGTTTAAGTTCGATTTTGTTTTTCATTGGTAATCTTTATATCGCGGGCACACGTGTCGCGGGCTTCCAGCCCGCGCATACTTGGGCATACTGTCAATGCTGTTTTAAATCAGGCTGCATATATTATTTCATGATGGTTCAGAATTTCTTTTTTACGAAAAGGATTCCGAAGAGCATCTTTTTCTATTAAGTCTATCTCCCTTCCAAAAATCTGGTGCAATTCATCCCTCATATCAAACATATCCCATAAGCTCCAGCCGCAGTCGTTTGTAAAGGTTACAAGTACATCTATATCGCTATCAGGGCGAAAATCTTCACGAAGTACAGAGCCAAACAGCGCAAACTCCAAAACTTTCCACTTATGACAGAAAGCCTCAATCTTTTCTTTTGGTAAATCTATATTATGAAATTTCATAATAATTGCACCTCGTAGCGCGGGCATCCTGCCCGCGCATCCATGGGCTGGAAGCCCATACTACACACTATTGAAATATATACCGTACAAAGCCTGCAAAGTCAAACTAACTATTTTAACAATAAAGATTTTGAGACACAGATTAAAACGGGATTTATACTGTATTATTTTTTGAAATCAGTATTTGGCAAAGCCGCTCGCGTTAATCAGTGTCTAATATTTTTCGTGTGAAGCAATATCTCAAAAGCGGGAACGTATGCTGAAATCGGTGATTTCTGGGATGAGCATGACTAAAAAATCCAGAAACTAAAACTGGATTCAAGAAGTTAATTTTAATAACCGAAACCGCTAAACGAATTCTGCTCTCTGAACACAGGTTTTTACGGGTATTGGTTGACTTTGAATTAAAAAAGCAAATTGTCCTCTTTTACTTAATAGGGCATTTCCAGAAAATAAGTGTTTTTCGTATTGTATTGTCATTCATTTTTATTTCTCCTACCAGAGGATTTTCATTCCGTTTTAACATTTTCAATCTTTTTACAAATTTCATCATCACAAAAACCATGAATGAGCCATCTAATAATCTTACATACTATTAAGCCACCAAACCATAGAAAGAGCCAAACACCCGAGAAGCCTACAACAAAACCGCTTAAACTATATAAAACAATTCCGCCAATCAACTTTGACTTTGATAGTCCTTGCCAATATCTATCTTTTTGCTTCTTTAAAAAATGCTCACGAGACTCCATAAGTGTTGGTAAAGAACCTTCATAAGCATTAGGTTCTTCGAACATATAAAAATCGTCAAAAGAAGTTCCCATTTCTCTTTGCCATGCTCTGAATTGCTGGAGTTCCTGTTCACTTGGTTTCTTGACTACATCAGGATATTTTGCCCACCAATGGTTCACCCTGATATAAGGGATCCTGCCCACAAGAAATCCAAAGGTAATGGCGCTTACAAATGCCAAAGCAAATGTGACTCTCTTGAATCCACGTTTTAGGTTCATGGTCTAATCCTTTGCGTATTATCGTTTATAAAAATTCTTTTATTTTCATAGGACATTATTTTTTTAATTATTGTCCAGAATTTCTTCCTGTTTTCATTTTGTCTTATATCACAGTTGTAGTTGGGATGCCATGAGACTTGTCTGAACCGTAATATTTGTCCAATTATATCGTTTTGAAAAATTATAAATATTAAACCAATTATCCCACATAATAACTATAAAATTTAGTTCAGGTTTGGATTGTGTTCTCGTGTACATTTTAAACAACGACATTCATGTCCAAGTAATATTTCTGCGATATCGTGATAAGGTTTAACAAATTTAGTTGTATCAATGCCAGAACAGCATCTTAGTTCATTTTTATCAAGCATATCTGCTCCAGACTCAATACATTCTTTGTAGTTTTTGAGAAGACACTTACAAAGACGGTCATATAAAACATCTTCAATCAAATTTTCTTCGTTGCCATGGTAACAAATAGAAGCAACCGCATATAAACCTGCTAATTGTCTATGAGAGAATCGGTTTAGCACTTCATTGTCATCATCAAATTCATTACTTTCTCTTTTCACTCTAAATTTATTGAGGTCTTTAAATTGATTTTGCCAAAAATTGCGAATCTTATTTTTTTGTTTTTGAGTCATTTTTTTCCTTATTCTTAAAAAACCGATTTTTATTTCCATAATAACCAGCGCATAAAATATGGCGAAATGGTGGTTTTTTCAGAAGTTGTGAAGTCTTAGTCGCCCATAAAAAATGCTTTCCGCAGAGATTATATCGGCTGGATATTAGGCCGGGTTTATTAGAAAAGATAGAAATATTCTTGAAATCTCTAACGAAATGGTTTTTTATTTGTGGCATTGCCATCTCATTCGGTCCGCCAAATTTGTTCTGTCGGACTCAGGGCAGGCTCTGGCTATGCTTCATGTGCAGGATGCCCATGACACGGTTTTGTTAATATTCTCTTTTTTTCAACACTTTGTTGGGGTAAAATGAATATATAAGACAGAACTCATTTAAGTTTTTAGTTTTAAGCTTTTAGTTTTGAGTTGATTAATTTTCTCTGAGTTCTCTGTGTCCTCTGTGGCAAAATAATAAAAAATGTGGATTGCTGCAGTCGTCCAAAGGGACTCTTTCGCAATGACATGTTGTAAGTATGAACGAAAAAGAAAGAGTATTAAATAGGATTCGTGAAAAGATACGGTTGTTTCCGACTGGGCCGGGTTTGTATTTTATGAAGGACTCGGCGGATAGGGTGCTTTATATAGGTAAGGCCAAGAATCTTCGCTCGCGGGCGGGCAGCTATTTTCAGCCTTCGAGCGATCTTATATCATCGCGCGGGCCAATGATTGCGGAAATGATAACGAAGGTCGAAACCGTTGACTATCTCGAAAGTCCCAACGAAGTTGATGCACTGCTTCAGGAAGCGAGGCTGATAAAAGACATCCGCCCGCCGTATAATTCCGACCTTGTCGATGACAAGACTTTCCCCTATCTCGAAATCACGACAGGTGAAGATTTTCCGGGAGTATATATAACCCGCCAACCAAAGCAGAAGGGCGTCAGGCTCTTCGGGCCGTTCACAAGCGCAAGCGACCTTCGGGCTGTGTTGGTCGTTTTGCAGAAAATCTTCAAGTTCCGAACATGCGGCATCGAAATAAAAGAAGATGACCCGAAGCGAAGATTTTTCCGCCCGTGTCTATTGTACAGCATCAGGCAATGTACTGCGCCATGCGGAGCGAGAATAGGCAGGCCGGAGTACAAAAAGATTATCGCTGACCTTACGAAATTTCTTCGTTCCAAACGCTCGGTTATACTGCGGCAGTTGAAAGAGCAGATGGAAGCAGCATCTGCGGCGCTCGATTATGAAAAAGCGGCGATGTTTCGCGACAGGATTCGTTTAATCGAGCGTCTTGACCAGCGAGGCACACCAGACGAGCATGTTCAGCCTGAAGTTTTCGCGGCGGACCCAACCGAGGCTCTGGTAAAATTGCGCGATATTCTCGAATCGGCTCAGCCTGTGCGGATTATCGAGGGCATAGACATTGCGAATATTTCAGGTCAGGAAGCTGTCGGCTCGCTTGTAAAATTCATCGACGGCAAGCCTTTCAAGAACGGCTATCGAAGATTCAAAATCAAGACCGTGAAAGGAATTGACGATTATGCGATGGTCGCGGAGGTTGTCAGACGCAGATATAAATACGCGATGAAGGGCGAGGAGCTTTGGCCCGATTTGATTCTTATTGACGGCGGGCTTGGACATCTGCGTGCGGCACAAAATGCGCTTAATGAAATGGATGCCCCCCCGGTAAAGGTGGCATCCATCGCAAAGAGAGAAGAGGACATATATTTGCAAGAAAGCAGCCAGCCGTTAAAGCTGGCTGCCAATTCCCCTGTTCGCAGGCTGCTGCAATATGTACGAGATGAGGCGCATCGATTCGCACAACATTATCATCACATCCTGCGAAGTAAAAAAATGTTAAGTGAAGAATAGTAGGTTATTGTTGTTTCTCCTTTTCATTCCATCGCTCGAAAAAACTGTTCTGATTTTTTTCAAGCTCTTTCATGCGTTCCTGCATTTGCTTCATTTGCTCTTCCATTCTCTGGAAGACTGAACCGTCGAATGCGTCCGGAACATTTAAGAGAGGGCTATCCGAACGCAATCGCGGCAGGAAATTGGTTCCGAAATCATCCGGAATATTTGGCGAACGAAAAGTTCTGTTCGATTGTTTTTGTTTGGCGTTTTCGATTGCATTTTTCGCGGCTTCGCGATACTCTTCGGGCAGTTTATCAAGTTCGCCTATTGTTGTCTCGTACTTATTGTTATCAATTTTAACTGTTATTTTAGAATCGTTGTCTTCGGGACTTCCTTCGATAGTGACTGAATACTGTTTGCCGTTAACATTGTAGTAAGAAGAATACAATTCATTGAAGAACGAGTTTATATTGTTTCTGAAATTTCCTGGAATCTGGTTGTCAAAAATCTGAGTCCAGTCCTGGTCATCAGGACCGAAACGGAATATTCTCCCGGGCTGAAATAATTGCTCGATCTGCGGCTCATCCCGATATTTCCAGTCGGGCTGCCCGGTTGTTAAAGCTTTCAGTTTCAGTTTCAATGTTTTGCGCTGGCCAAGGTGTATAATATCAAGTGACACTTCCGTGCCGATTCCAGCCCGGTGCACTGAACTTGTCAGAACATCTCCATCATAAACATCTTCTCCCTGGTACCCGGTAATAATATCATCGCGTTCCAGGCCGGCTTCATCGGCGGCACTGTTTTTAATTACATTTGCTATTCTTATTCCCTGACCCTGTTTTAAGCCAAGGTGTTTCACGAGCAGCTCAGGCAAAGGCGCGCTGTCCAATTTTATTCCGATAGCAGAACGAGTTTCAGTTGTCTGAGGCTCGGCACAAAAAGCTATGCCTGTTGAGAAAAGCAGCGTTAAAACGGATAAGAATATTATTTTTGTTTTCATGATTTTACCCTTTCAATTTTTATTAGATTCTATAAACCCTGCTGATAAGACGCAGGCCTTACAAAATTTTCGCGAAGTCCTTCGACTACCCACTGGTTTCCCTGCTCGTCTGTGAAGTTGTACCAGTCAACATTGCGGGAAGTCTGGTTCGGATTCAGTTCCTGTACAGGCGGCAGGAGTATGGTTTCATCAAGTTTCATTAACTTTTTATTATCGGAAAGAGCAGGAGAGGCGGGAGGTACATTTATTTCCGGGGACGTTTGAAGCAGGATAAAATGCATGGCTATGCCGAATATTAATCCCGCCGCTGCTCCGTATGCAAAACGCATCCATTCGTTCAGCTTAATAATATGATGTCTTTTATGTTTTGACTGTTTGAATGCCTTATCGAAAATTTCCTGTGGCGATTTGCCTTTTTCGAGAAGCTCGGAAGCCAGAACCTCGCAGCTTCGGTCATGCAAATTCTGGAACTGCTCCAGTAATTCAGAAGCTTTCGGGTCGCTGTCTAACTTTGCTTCGAGCAAACGCTGTTCGCTTGGTGTAATTTCGCCGTCGAGAAATTTGCCTATAAGCACCTCAAACATTTCTTCTGTCATTTTCATTTTTCCAGTACCTTATCTTCATCCTTATTGATAATTTTGTCATAAATCAATTTTCTTGCCCGAACGAGCCTGATTTGTACGGTCGTTACAGGCACATCGAGTATTTCGG
>JAFGEF010000032.1 GCA_016931715.1 Sedimentisphaerales bacterium | reverse complement strand
TCGTGTCGCGGGCATCTTGCCCGCGAAACATTACCAGAGCCTGCCCTGAGCGATAAACGAATGGGATGGCAATGCTGCATCTTAAAAATTCATTTTGTTAGAGGCTCTTAGCCTCTGTCTTACTGTCTATCCATAATTCATCATCCACTATAAGCAAATCACGATACACAAATCGCAAATAATTATCAAGCGGAAAACCATACAATATAGTTATGAAATCCGCCAAAATGGGTAAAAATGTGTAAGTGTTTATGCGATGTGAAGATATGATGGTTTTCCTGGATTAGTAAGAATAAAAAGAGTGGGTCTGTAAGCCGAGTTCTGTAAATGGCGATCATTTATCTTGGTCGGCCGTTGCCGGACGACTCTCCCGTAAACGGGACGCAACCTACCCGCTGGATGAGCAATTCTATTGCTCTTATCCGGGCCGGATTTCCAGCATACTTGGTCTTGCAGGCGGTGGGGTTTTCAATGCCGATGCAGTCGCCTGCATCGCGGTGCGCTCTTGCCGCACCATTTCACCATTGCCTGTTCCACGAAGGTCATCGGCTGTGTGTTTTCTGCTGCACTTTCCCGCGGGTTTCCCCGGGTGGCCGTTAGCCACCACCGTGCCCTGCCCTGCTCGGACTTTCCTCCCTGCATTGCTTTCGCAATCCAGAGCGATCACCCAACCCACTCATAAAGGTATTATACTAAAAAAAGAGTATTTGTTGAAATGAATTAATTAAATGTTGAAAATCATAGGAAAAAGCTCTTAATTACAGGTAAATTATTATTTTTGGGAACGTTAGGCAAATTTAAAACGTCTTATTATTAAACGATGGACGAAAAACAACAACTATATACTGAAATACTGGTTATTCGCTCTCAACAAGGCGAAAAAGAAGCTTTCGAATTATTAGTTGAGCTATGGCAAAAGCCTCTTTTAACATTTGCTTTGAGGTACCTCAAGCAGGAGAGTGAAGCTTTGGATGCGGTACAGGAGACATGGATTACTGTTATAAAAAAATTAAAAAAACTAAAGGAAACAAGTCTTTTTACCTCCTGGCTCTTTCGGATTCTGACAAATAAATGTATTGACAGAATACGTAAAAAGCAAAATGAAGAAAAGTTAATAAATAACGCGAATCCAAAATCGGAGACATCTAAAACTACATATGAGAATGAGGATTTAGAACAAGCCCTTCAAAAACTTCCGGATGAGCACAAGACTCTTATCATAATGCGGTTTGGACAGGGACTACAAGTTGGACAAATAGCAGCATTGTTAAACATTGCTGAAGGTACAGTAAAATCAAGACTGCATCGAGCATTAGCCCGGTTGCGTGAAATGTTAGGAGAAATAACATGACTGAAGAACTCGAAAAAAAGCTAAATGAACTTTTAGGATTCAAAAAACAATTGGAAGTAACGGCAGAACAAAGCGAGAAAAATACCCTATCCGTACTTGAGCAATATAAGAAAGAAGCAAAACGTACTCGAATCCGTTCTTTTATTGCATTGATAATTGGTACAGTATTTTTATGGTTTGGTGCGTGTGGATTAGGTTCAACGGAGATTATCATATTTGGTCATGACATCAGTGGTACACAAGCACAATATGCCCTGGGCGGGACCTTTATATTGTTAGGAATTTTCTTGATAAGCCTTAGCCTATTAGCCTCGTGTATAAGAGAAAGTAAATTACAAATTTTAGCGGAGCTTAAACAATTTGAACTTCGAATAACTGAGATGCTAAAAAATTGACTCTACCTTAAAAAGGAATGTCTCAATCTTGCTCTTTACAAATTTCGATATGATTTCTGAAATTTTTATCATCGGTTTCGGTGTAATCCATTCTGTAGTGCACTCCCCTGCTTTCGCATCGCATTTTAGCGGCCTGTGTCATAAGCAGGCATACAGTCAGCATATTCTGGCATTCCCAGCCCGCAGGCAGGTCGAAGATTTTGTCCATTACATAACGCTGCCAGAACCTGATGATTTCCTGAGCCTCTACTAAAGGCTGCTCTGTTCGTGTAATACCGACATTTCGCCACATAAGCGAACGCAGCGAATTTCTGACATCGTCCGTATCCAGTCTCGAACGCACGGATTGCGGAATTTGATATTTTGTTAATGGATGCTTTTGACTGGATGTTCGTGCTTTTACATCCTTTGCGGCAAGGTCTCCCGCGATTTGCCCGAATACGAGACCTTCAAGCAGTGAATTACTGCCGAGCCTGTTTGCTCCATGCAGACCTGTAGAAGCGATTTCGCCGCAGGCAAATAGATTCTCGATGCTTGTTCTTGCTGAACTATCGGTTTTTACGCCGCCAATCATATAATGCGCACTTGGCCGAACGGGAATCAAATCGTGACTTATATCTATATCAAAGCTTTCGAGAAGCTCGCTGATAAAAGGGAATCTTTCCTTGAAATATGTTTTCTCGAAATGGCGAACATCAAGATAAACGTGCGTAGCTTCGGTTTTTCGCATCTGTGCGAGGATGGCCCTGCTTACAATGTCACGGGGTGCAAGCTCAGCCGAATCGTGATATTCCTTCATGAACTTCCTGCCCTGATTATCGACAAGAATTGCACCTTCGCCTCGCAGTGTCTCAGATATTAGCGCACGGGTTGCTCCCGCGATGTAAAGCGTAGTCGGGTGGAATTGCACGAACTCTAAATCTTGCAGAACAGCACCGGCTCTGTAAGCTATTGCGATTCCGTCTCCTGTTGCCACTTCCGGATTTGTAGTCTCGCGATATAAGCGACCCGCTCCTCCTGTTGCGAGAATTGTGTTAATTGCCCAGATTATCTGTATCCCCTTCCGGCTGTCCAGGCCGATTATCCCTATGCATGAGTTATTATTTTCGCCATTTGTAAGCAAGTCTATAACGAAGAAATTTTCGAGAATTCTTATATGCGTATTCTTTTTTACTTTTCTGATTAGCGCTTCGGCAATCATTCTGCCCGTTTCGTCTCCATGAGCATGCGCAACGCGAGGGTAACTATGGCCTCCTTCGAGAGTTGCGGCGATTTTGTCATCGACCAAATCGAACTCGGTACCCCATTTCAGCAATTGTTCTATGAGTTGAGGACCCTTGCGAACGACCAGGTCAACAATTTTCTCATCACACAAGCCGCAGCCTGTTTTTAAGGTATCATCTATATGTGATTCAAACGTATCGGCTTTTTCAAGAACAGAAGCAATTCCGCCCTGTGCTTTCCATGTATTGCTGTCTTTGATAGCGCCTTTGCATACGAGAGTCACGTTGCAGTTTTGTGCGGCTTCAATTGCCGCTCGCAGACCTGCTATGCCGGAACCTATTACAAGGCAATCGGTAAAAAGCTGCTGAGCTGACGAGGAATCAATATTGGTTAAGTAACGTCTTAGTTTTGTTTTTTCGGTCATTTATTTTTGCCTGTTTTTAGTGTATTTTCAATCAATTGTTGTTTAGGGCTTCGATGTTTTATTTGTCATACGGTCCAGTGTTATTTTATCAGAAAACAATCTCTCATCTTCAAGATATTTCAGAACGAACGCCTGAAGCTCTTTTGTCGAAGATGTTATAATCAGTCTGTCTTCAATCTCTTTATATTCAATCGCATTGGGATGCTCCTCAAACAATTCTTTCATTTTACTCTGCAAAGTCGTTCGTAAAATCAACTGAGAATCTATATTATCTATCTTGATGAAAGTATGAACCGGCAGGAAGAATAAGCCGTTATATTCCCAATCGACTTTATTAGGGTCTTCTGTCGGCATTTCGCTCGGGTACAGGTCAAAAAACAGCTTATTGTCAAGTTTTACAAGATGTGCTGTAAAGATGCCTTTTTTGCCTTCATTATCGGTTAAAATAAGTTTATACGAATTATTCGGGTCATCCTCGCCGCGGAAGAAATTCCATGTAGTATCAGGCTCATTTGTGTCGTCCACCCATGAGCCGAGAAGTTTTTCCTCAAAAACTATGTTTGAATCATCATAGAATGGATTTAATGTCATTACTGGAATACAGCCGCCCAAAATGCCGGCTATAACATAAAAGAGTATTTTTTTCGTTTCCATTTAATTCTCCTATTTTAACAGCCGTTTTTATTTTTCTTGTTCTGCAAGTTCTCAATATATAACAAATTATGATTTAACTTATATATATTCAGTCTTTAAACGGTAATTGTCAATTGAAAAGAATCCTTAAAAAGGATAGAGTTAATAATATAAAATATCGTTATGAATTAATACTTTGAAAGGAATCAATACATTGGATTTATCTATGCTTGACTGGGTTACCATCGCCCTGTGTGCAGCAATGATGGGTGTTTCGAAAACCGGTATTCCCGGGCTTGGAATTCTTGCGGTTCCACTGATGGCTGTTGTTTTCGAGGATACTAAAGAATCAACCGGATTACTTCTCAGCATACTTATTTTAGGTGATATTTTCGCAATTATTTACCACAGGCAAAATGCGAGATGGCATCACATATATCGTTTGCTGCCAGCGGCTGTATGCGGAATTATCGCGGGCTATTTCGGATTGAAAATAGTTAACGATGAACAGCTAAAGCCTATCATCGGCGTAATAGTACTCCTGATGCTGGGCTTAAACTATTGGCGTATGTACAGAACAGACGAAAATAGTACTATTCCCACGCCCTCATGGCTGGCCTTCTGGCTGGGATTTTTAGCAGGAGTTACAACCATGATGGCTAATGCGGCTGGCCCGATTATGATTATTTACCTGGTCGCGATGAGACTGCCTAAAATGGAATTTGTCGGTACTGCGGCATGGTTCTTTTTTATTATAAACTGGATTAAAGTACCATTCAGCGTTAATTTAGGCTTAATAACTTTTGAATCTGTAAAAATAGACTTTATGATGCTTCCATTCATTTTTCTTGGCGCAATTCTGGGCTATTTTTTCCTGAAGCGAATCCCGCAAAAAGCGTTCACGACGGCAACACAACTATTAGCAGCCGCAGCAGCAGTTAAACTGCTGTTTTAGATTGGAATTTATTTGCATAAATAACGGCAAAAAACGATTATTGTGGTTATGACTGAAAAACAAAACAAAGATGAATTTGATGCTGCACGAGAACATATGCTCAAATACGACCTGAAAGGCCGAGGTGTAACTAATACACGTGTTCTTGCGGCTATGGCAGAAATCCCGCGTCAGAATTTTGTGCCTGAATCTCATCGTTCGCAGGCATATAAGGATGGTCCCCTTCCTATCGGGCTGGACCAGACAATTTCACAGCCTTATATTGTCGGATTAATGACACAGGAATTGCATATCTCCAAAGAATGTATTGTTCTTGAAGTCGGAACAGGCAGCGGTTACCAGACTGCTGTTTTGAGCAGACTCGCAAAGAAAGTCTATACGATAGAAAGACTTGATGAGTTATCAAAAACAGCGCAAACCACACTGAAGGAATTAGGTTATGATAATATAGAATTTTATATTGGTGACGGCAGCGAGGGCTGGCCAGAATCTAAATTGCCTGAACAGGGATGTTTCGATAGAATTATGGTTACAGCGGCTGTCCCGACAATACCAATGCCGCTTATCGACCAGCTTGCTGATTGCGGCCTGATGGTTGTTCCTGTTGGCCTATCAGGTGTGCAGGAACTGATACTATGCGAAAAAAGAGGCGAAAGAATACTTGAGAAAAATATCTGTGACGTGCGTTTTGTTAAGCTGTTTGGAAAATATGGTTTTGAACCTAATGACAGAAGAAATCAGTAAATCTCAAAATGAAATAGAATTGTCCACGCCGGTACAATATCTTAAAAGTGTCGGACCGGCAAGGGCTAAAATCTTTTCGGAACTGGGAGTAGAAACAGTTGGTGACTTGTTGGAATATTTCCCGCGTGACTGGAACTTTCTGCCGGAGCCGATAAAGATAAACCAGATGCAGCCTAACAAGGAAGCTGCTCTTGTCGGCATGGTTGAATCGATAGATTATCAGAGTTTTCGCAGGCAGCCGCTGTTTGAAGCTCTCATCAGTGACGATACAGGAATTTGCAGAATTATATGGTTTCATGGCGGATATTTGCGAAATCAGTTAGAGCCTGGCCAGATAGTTTTCGCATATGGTAAAGTCACTATATACAAACATCAGCTTCAGTTGACCAATCCGAAATTTATCGTGCTTGACGAGGAACACTCGAAATCGCCTGAAGACCTGAGCGGCGGGATTTATCCTGCGGCTAAAGAGCTTTCAAACAGGCAAATAAAGCGAATCATCAAACCTGTAATAGAAAAAATTGATGAGCTTGTATATGAGTTTTTCGATAGAGGTTTTTTGAAAAAAAATATCCTGATAAGCAGGCAAGATGCGTTCAAATGGATACATCAGCCGCCTGACGAAAAGAGACTGTCGCAGGCAAAGCGAAGGTTGAAGCATGACGAACTTTTTTTGATGCAGCTCGGTCTTGCACTTCGGCGTTATAAGGTGCAGCATTTTTCATCTGCGACTCCGTGCATATATTCGGCTGAGATTGACAGTAGAATCAGGAAGCGTTTTCCCTTCCTGCTGACTGAAGACCAGGACAGCAGTATAGCTGAAATTGTGAAAGATATGGGAAAAACTGAGCCTATGAATCGCCTTTTACAGGGTGACGTCGGCTCAGGCAAAACCGTTGTTGCGCTTTACGCCGCCCTGCTGGCAATTGCAAATAAGATGCAGGCTGCTATTATGGCTCCGACAGAGATTTTAGCGGGACAGCATTTTCTCAGTATAGAAAGATATTTGAAAAACAGCCAGGTGAAAAGAACTCTCATAACAGGCGGCTTAACAGGCCAGAAAAGAACCGCTCTTCTTGAGGAAATAAAAAAAGGTGAAATTAATATTGTTGTAGGAACAGTTGCTCTTCTGCAGAGTGATATCGAGTTTCAGCATCTTGGGCTGGTTGTGATTGATGAACAGCACAAGTTCGGAGTTCATCAGCGCGCGGAACTGCGAAAACAGGCTACGCCGCACTGCCTTGTTATGACTGCAACGCCAATACCGAGAACACTTGCGATGACTGCCTTTGGTGATTTGGATGTTTCCATTATAAGACATTCTCCGCCCGGAAGAAGCAATATTGTAACTCGCAGGGTGGAGCAGAAAGACCGCCAGAAAGCATACGATTTTATACGGGAACGTCTTCGAGCAAAAAAACAGGCCTTTTTTGTTTATCCTCGAATTACAGCCATCGAGCAGAATGGTGACATTAAAGCTGCTACTGATGAGTGGATAAATCTATCCAAAAATGTTTTTCCGGAATTTAAGGTCGAGCTTCTTCACGGCCAGATGCCGTCGGAGAAAAAACAGGAAATCATGTCGGAATTTCGCAAAGGAAAAATCGATGCGCTTGTATCAACTGTTGTTGTTGAAGTTGGGGTAGATATACCGAACGCAACAATAATGGTTATCGAAGGAGCGGACAGGTTTGGATTGGCACAATTGCACCAATTGAGAGGACGCATCGGCCGGTCGGAAGCGAAGTCTTATTGTTTTTTATTTGCTGAAACCGAGAATGAAACAGCAAACAGCCGTCTTGAGGTTATGACCAGATGCAATGACGGCTTCGAGATAGCAGAGCATGATTTGAGGCTTCGCGGCCCCGGTGAAATGTTCAGCACAAGGCAGCATGGATTGCCTGATCTTAAAATAGCGAATATTATCGATGATTTTGATTTGCTGGTTTTGGCACGCAAAAACTCTTTCGAAATGGTTACTCAGGATCCAATGTTAATAAAACAGGAACACAAAAATATTCGAAGAGCATTATTACATAAGTTCGGTGATACACTGGGTTTAGCTGATATTGCGTGAATATTTTTATCATAACCGAATAGTTTATTAAAAATATAATTGTTATTTATAATATTGACAATCTCTTATATTTCTGGCAAACTGTTGTAAATAAATTAAAGTTGTTGTAGCCGAATTTCACACCTGTTGTGTGAATACGGGGGACCCAAATTTAGGGGCGAACTCCTGAACAGGAGTGGGTACTTTCAAACCCAAGCCCGACAGCTAACCTCGTAGGCATTTGAAAGAGCAATGGCAAAACTGAAGACTTTATATTTTAAAAGTCTTTTTGCCTCTCCTGCTCCATATGAGCCAAATACAATTCAGGCTAACTAACGAGAACTTAAATATATGGAACGGAAAATTTTCTGGACGCTTCGTAAAAAAGTCTTAATTGGCTACGGCCTTGCGCTGTGTCTTGTCATCGCTGTTATTATTTGGTCATTAGTTAATATCGCTCATTTGGGTAAAGCGTCACAGGCAATTCTTAAAGAGAATTATCAAAGTATTCTCGCCGCGGAAAATATGATTTATTCTCTCGAAAGACAGGACAGCGCTATCCTTCTGCTTATGCTGAATTATCCCGATGAAGCCGTAAAACAATTCATGGAAAATGAAAATGATTTTCTTTTATGGTTGGGAAGAGCCAAAGATAATATTACTATTTCCGGCGAGGAAAAAATCATCGAGAATATCAGCAATGGTTATTCTGTTTATCTTACCAATTTCTCGAATCTGCAAACGATTAGACTTTCCGAAACAGCCCAGTCTCCCCAGTTTTATCACGAAACCGTTCTGCCGTCTTTTAAATTTGTACGACAGGAATGTATTCAATTACGGGAAATTAACCAAAATACAATGTTCGATGCAAGCAACGTAGCCAATGATGTTTCCAACAGGGCTTTCTGGTCTGTTTTTACTATCGGCTCTATATCAGTTGTTGCCGGATTGGTTTTCAGTCTTTTATTGGCAGGTATTATCGTCAGGCCGGTGCATCAAATTATAGAAGCGGCACAAAAAATATCTGACGGCGATTACGATGTAGAAGTAAAAGCCTCGACGCGGGACGAACTCGGTGCGATGGCTCAAGATTTCAATTTAATGGTAAAAAAACTCAAAGCTTACAGGAATCTCAATCTAAAACAAATTTTAACTGAAAAACATAAAAGCGAAGCAGTCATACGAAGCATCGATGACGGAATAATTGTATTGAATTCCGATTTTCAAATCGAGGATATAAATCCAACAGTATCCGGAATATTTGAAAAAAAACCGGATGAAATAAAAGGCCGTCATTTACTTGAAATAACTAAGGATGAAAATCTGTTTAATTATGTTAAACACGCCTTTGAATCCAAAACTGTTTCTACGCATGAGGAACAGGAAACCAACATTCTAACCATTAATAAAGGCAATTCACAACAGCATTTTCTTTTTTCCGCTACCCCTGTTTCTTCCGGCGAAGAAAGCGTGATAAGTATGGTGTTGCTGCTTCGGAATATCACCCGTCTCAAGGAATTGGACAGGCTAAAAAGCGAATTTGTAATGACTGCCTCGCATGAGCTTAAAACACCTCTTACAAGCATCGGGATGAGTATCTCTCTACTGAAAGAAAAAACCATCGCAAAGCTGAATCCTGCGGAAATAGAATTGCTGAATGCCGCTGATGAGGAAGTTCAGAGATTGAAAGCTCTCATTAAAGACCTTCTTGATATTTCAAAAATCGAAGCCGGTAAAATGCCTATAGAGTTCGATTCTGTTTCAATCAGATTGATTTTCGAAAAAGTCATCAGCATTTTAAAAAACCAGGCGGATGAAAAAAACATAGAATTATCTTATACTGTACCAGACGAATTACCCGCAATTAACGCCGATATTAATAAAATCACCTGGGTTCTGACAAACCTCATCTCAAACTCACTGCGTTATACCGATAAAGGATGCTATATCAGGCTCTCCGCGGAGCATTCCGGCTCTCAGATATATATTTCCGTAGCAGATAATGGCGCCGGTATTCCTTATGAATATCAATCGCGAATTTTCGATAAATTCGTGCAGGTCAAAACAGAAAAGGCTTTAGGCGGCAGCGGACTGGGTTTGTTTATATGCAAAGAAATTGTCAGAGCTCACGGTGGAACAATCTGGGTTGAATCACAGCCTGGAAATGGGAGCACTTTTACGTTTAGTGTTCCGATAGCAGGCTAATAACAGGAGATATTAAAAATGAAAATCAACAAAATATTAATAGTAGATGACGAAAAAAATATCCGGTTGACAATTTCGCAGGCATTAGCGGATATGGATGTCGAGACCAATACAGCCGTAAATGGCGAGGAAGCTCTCGCGAAATTGAAAGACACAGAATTTGGCATGGTGCTGCTTGACTTGCGTATGCCCGGTATGGATGGAATGGAAGTGCTTGCTAAACTCAGAAAGGAACGCCCGGATATCCGTGTCGTTATTATAACCGCACATGGTACGATAGATTCCGCCGTAGATGCCATGAAGCTCGGCGCAGTCGATTTTATACAAAAGCCCTTTACTCCGAAGGAAATCAGATATATGGTTTCTAAAATTATAAAAAGAGAAACCCTTGATATCGTAAAAAGTCATGATTATGAATCCTTCATCGAACTTGCGAAAAAATGTGTCGAAGACAGACATTACGATGCTGCCGCGGAACATGTGAAAAAAGCGATTTCAATAGATTCCTCGCGTCCCGACGCATTCAATTTTCTTGGTGCGTTATATGAGGTGCAGGGCAATAAGCTGGAAGCGCAGAAAAATTACCGTGCTGCTCTTTCCCTTGATCCAACTTACAAACCTGCCCAGGATAACCTTAGCTTCTCCACGGGAGCAAAGATGAAAGAAGAAAAGGAAATAAAGTTCGATAATAATACTTCAAATTAAAGAACGGTTGAATAATGGCTGAAGCAAAATGTTTATATATAATTGTAATTGGTTGCGGGCGGCTCGGCTCTTTTCTGGCCAACAGACTTAGTAACCAGGGACATAGCGTTGTTGTTATCGACATTAATCCAAACTCTTTCGATGCTCTTATGGCCGATCAATTCAGCGGCTTCAAAATAGAAGGCGATGCAACAGAGCTTGCGGTGCTGAGTCATGCAAAAATGGACAAAGCTGATGTTGTCATTGGAGCGACTCATGATGAAAATGTTAATATAATGGCCGGGCAGATTGCTAAAAATAATTTCAATGTGCCGAAAGTCCTTGTCAGAATACTTGATCCCAACAAAGAGTCTTTCTGCAGACAGATAGGCGTAGAATATATCTGCACTACCTCTCTGGCAGCAGAAAAAATGATAACGGCATTAAATCAAAAATAGAAAAGAACGGTGCAAGAAGTATGAACATATTAATTATAGGCGGCGGAAAAATCGTATATTTTCTGGCTAAAACATTTCTTTCGAAAGGTTATAATGTCACGATAGTGAATCGTAAGAAAGTGGAATGCAGTCAGCTTGCCAGACAATTAAAGGCGATTGTTATTTTTGGGAACGCAACCGACCCACAGGTTCTGCGAGAAGCTCAAGCCGCATCTATGGATACAGTCCTTGCTATTACGCCAAATGACGAGGACAACCTGATGATATGCCAGCTATCTAAATTGAATTTCGGAATACAAAAAACCCTCGCTCTTGTTAACGATCCGAATAACGAGGAGATTTTCCATAAGCTTGGTGTCACTACAGCATTTTCGACTACACGTATGATATCGAGTTTGATTGAACAGAGATCCGGTCTTGATGATATTGTCAGCCTTTTTCCCGCGGCAGAAGGCAGAGTCAATATTACCGAAGTCGCCCTGCCAAAAGAATCTCCCGTAATAGGGAAATCACTTACGGAAATTAGTCTTCCTGAACACTCCCTGATCGGCTGCATTTTAAGAGACAGTGAAGTTATAATTCCGCGCGGTGAAACAATTCTTTATACTGATGATCGGTTGGTATTGATTACCCTGCCTGAAAATCATGGCCCGGTATTAAAACTGCTGATGGGCAACAATATATAAATCGGAACGCAAAAACGTGAAAAAAAGACAGGAAATTTTAAATTCATATATAAATATATTTCATTACAGTGGCTTGATATTAATAATCGCGGGTGCCCTGATGATAATACCCATGTTGTGCCTTTTCTTTTTTCCGGATGAGATACATTTTTTATGGGGATTTGCTGCACCATCGTTTTTATTAATTTTTTCAGGATTATTTTTATGGATTTTTTTCAGGGATAAAAACCGTCTGCCGCTTGATATTCAGCAAAGTGCGGTTATTATCGTTTTTAGCTGGATTACAGTTTGCCTTTTCTCCGCATGGCCTCTAATGGCAATACAAAAGCTCAATTTTACACAGGCATTTTTTGAATCGGTAAGCGGCTGGACAACAACGGGGCTTTCAGTTATTAATGTAGAACAAACCAGCCATCTTATTTTATTATGGAGAAGTATAATGCAATGGGCTGGAGGTGCCGGCTTAGCAATTATCATGCTTGCTGCTATTGTCGGGCCAGCAGGTCCGGCTCTTGGAATAGCTGAAGGCAGAAATCAGCAGCTTGTCCCAAATGTACAAAAATCCGCTAAAATCGTGATGACGATTTATTCTGTGTACGCGATAATCGGCATTGTCGCATATTGCCTGGCAGGCATGAATATTTTTGACGCGATAAATCATACTTTGGCAGCAATTTCCACGGGGGGATTTTCAACTAAAATTGATAGTATAGGCCACTGGAATTCGGTATCAATAGAAGCTGTAAGTATTCCCCTTATGATATTAGGAAATTTGAATTTCCTTACGGCATATCTCATGTTTCATGGAAATATTAAATTAACGTATAAAAATGGTGAAATCCGTTTAATACTCATCCTGATTCCACTATGTTCAGCTGCTTTGTTCTTTTTAGTATGTACAGGTTTGTATCCGACTTTCTCAAAAAGTGTTAGAGTCGCCATTTTTGAAACAGTTACCGCATTAACTACAACAGGTTTTTCCACAGTCAGTTACACTAACTGGAATTCATTCGGTGTTCTTTTGCTTATCATGCTGATGCTTATTGGCGGCGGAACATGCTCGACAGCCGGAGGAATTAAACAATATAGAATTTATGTTTTGTATAAATCTTTCATTTGGGATATTAAGAGCTTCTTCCTGCCTAGAACCGCTGTCACTGAAAACTTTATCTGGCAGGGAGAATACAAAGACTTCATTAGCGAAAAGAGAATCCGACAAATAGGCACATTCGTCTTTATATACATAGCAACTTATATTATGGGAAGCCTTATAATTGCATCAACAGGGATTAGTATTCAGGATTCCTTATTCGAATTTGCTTCTGCATTGGGAACTGTGGGTTTATCCGTTGGAGTGACCGGCCCGGCGGCTTCACCAATCATTCTATGGACTGAGGTTATTGGAATGCTTCTTGGCAGACTGGAATTTTTTGTGTTTATTTCAGGTGTTTCAACTATTCTTCGTGATATAAGTAAAATTTTTCTTACAAGATAAAAAGAATGTAGCAAAAACATATTAAATATAGTATTTTTATCTGAGAAATCATTTATAAAATGAATTGATATATGCAGATTGATTTTGAAAACAAGCAATTGGAGCGGGTGTTGATAGGCGTAAACGCTATTGCGTCCGCGATGGTTGTTGCTACCTTCATTTTGCTGTTTGGTTTCGATCCGCCTCTGCTTTCAACCCAGATTTTGTATAGCGCACAGCTATTTCTGCTTTTTGTATTTATAACAGAAAAAATACTTCGGTGTATTAATTGCACTTCCAAAAAACAGTTTCTTCGTAACTACTGGTTTGAAATACCTCTTTTGCTGGCGCTTCTTATAACAGTACTCGGTGGAGGCCGCTGGTTCGCACTTGAGAAAAGCGTAGCATCTGATGTCAGGCATTTTGCGGTGGGAATTTACCTTGTTTTACAGGTAGTTCTCAAACTTTGCAGAACCAGTATAGAACTTGCTGCATCAGGAAAAAATCCGACTCAGACTTTAATTGCAAGTTTTGTAGTACTGATTCTATCAGGGGCCGGGATTCTCATGCTTCCGACTGCATCGGCGAATGGTCAGAGTTTGAGATTTATCGATGCCCTGTTCACCTCAACCAGTGCAACATGTGTTACCGGTCTTATCGTCAAAGATACAGGCAGTGACTTCAGTTTAATGGGGCAGGTTGTTATTCTTTCTCTCATTCAGCTTGGAGGTCTTGGAATAGTTATCTTCGGAGCTGTTCTTGCGCTTCTTCTGGGACAGGCATTCAGCCTGAGAGAATCAGCGGCAATGCAGGATTTGCTGAGTGCCAATACCTTAAGCAAAATCGGCAATATGATTGCTTTTATTTTTGGCGGGACAGTTTTAATTGAAGCTGTCGGCGCTTTTTGTCTCTATGGAATGTGGGATGATGTACCGGGTGGTTCAGGAATACACAGTCAATTGTTCTGCAGTATTTTCCACTCGATAAGCGCTTTTTGCAACGCGGGTTTCGGTCTGTTTGAGAACAGTCTTATTGATTACAGTCGAAGCTGGCAGACTTATCTGATAATTTGTCCTTTGATAATTTTAGGAGGTCTTGGTTTTGCGGTACTTTTCGACCTTTTTAATATTATGGCAGACAGGATAAAAAGGATACTGAAAAAGACCTTTAGCAAGCAGTATCGTTTCTCAATGGCAACACCCAAAAAAATGCTCTTACAAACCAAGGTTGTTCTGGTTACAAGCTTAATATTAATTATTTTAGGAACTGCTGCGATATTGCTTTTTGAAACGTATTCATTCCGGGACAATCATCCGAATAACGTAAATATTCTCGATGCTTTTTTTCAATCAGTAACATCCAGAACGGCCGGTTTCAATACAGTTGATATCAGTGACATGACATCATCGAGCAAATTAGTTATTATACTTCTGATGTTTGTCGGAGGCTCTCCAGGCTCGTCGGCGGGCGGAATTAAAACTGTCACATTAGCTGTTATTTTAATGACATTGATGGCCACACTTAGAAAACGCGGCGATGTAGAAATATTTAAACGTTCAATAAGAATCATAGTTGTCGGCAGAGCTATTACTGTAACAATGCTTTTTTCAGCAGTTTTATTAATAACTTCCCTCGCTTTAAGCATTACTGAGAATTCAAATGGATTCTCGTTTTCAGATATTTTATTTGAGGCAGGCTCTGCTCTTGGAACTGTAGGACTTTCAACCGGTATAACCAGTACTTTGACAACTGCCGGTAAATTGATTATTATTATTGTGATGCTTATCGGAAGACTTGGGCCGCTGACACTTATGGCTGCTTTGACTTTTAATCTTAAACCGGCCCGATACAATTATCCGGAAGAATCATTAATTGTTGGATAGAGGAATTGAATATGGCAAGATTCGCAGTAATAGGATTGGGAAGATTCGGACAGAAGTTAGCTATCGCTCTTGCAATGAGCGGCGCCGAAGTCATAGCAATCGATAAAAACCGTGAAACAGTAGAGCTTATCGCTGACCAGGTCAGTCATGCGGTCAGACTCGACAGTACAGATGAAGAAGCGCTCAAATCACAGGGTATAGATAAAGTCGATGTTGCTATTATAGGTATCGGGCAAGGTACCGGACGCGGCTTCGAATCGGCGATTCTAACCGTTGTAAATCTCAGGCAAATGGGTGTAAAGCATATATATGCTCGCGCAGAAGACCTTATAGCCGGAGAAGTTTTTTCGAAAATCGGCGCTACCGAAGTAATTTATCCTGAAATCGAATCAGCGCAGCGATGGGCGTTTAAGCTTATAGCGCCGCAGATAGGCGAGAAAATAGACTTCGCACCGGGCTACAGCCTGGCACGCATTAAAGCGCCGCCGAGTTTCGACGGCAAAACAGTTATGGATCTCCAGCTTAGACAGAAATATAATGTCAATCTCGTTCTGGTAAAGCGCGCTGATAACGATGAAAGAATTAAAGAGCAGGATGGCAAAATAATTAATGTTCCTATGCCGCAAACTATTATTTATCAGGATGACATTCTGATGATAGTCGGTTCCGACCCCGACCTTGCAAAATTACCACAGCAATAGATTTATTATAGATAAATGGTAAAACTTTTCGGTTGAGTGCATCTAATATTAAACCTGTGCCAGTATGACAACGTAATTTTTGCCGTAAACCTTTGCACATTTCGGGCACGTCGTATAGTAAAAATACATTTTTTTAATCTGTTTTGCCTTTGAGCCGACGTAAGATTTCATTTGCTCTATCCACTTGTGCATATCTTTATAAGGTCCCTCGAATGTTTTACACAGAAATGTACCTGATATTTTTGCCATTTCTGCACCTTCGATGTCTTTTGTTACGGCAATATAAACATCGGAACCCCACATTGATTTTTCATCACAAAGCAAAATCTGTCCCTGCTCGAGAGCGCCGGCCTTAGTTATCTTTTCCATATTTCTAACCATTACTTTGCCGAAATTGAGCGGGATATGCAAAAAGCTTGTTATGTGGTCTTTTACGAACAATTTGTCCTTGAAAGTAATTTCCTTTTCTTCCCATGGTTCAGGATTAAATCTCGGACAGCATCCTGTTTCGTTTTTTTCATTTAGCTCCATAATCGAATCTCCCATTTTCAACAGGTAATATTATGATAATATTTTATATTTTATTGCCTCTCTATGAAAAACCATAAGACAGCAAAAAGTACCTATAAAAATTATTCTAATTATTATATTACTGCCGCCAACAATGTCGATATATTATTTTCAAAAATATAAAAGAATAAAAAAAAACCGGTGTGAATAATCACCGGTTTTATTAATTTATCGTTTTTGGTTTGTTTCTTAATTTGTCCTGATAATATCAGTATGTTTCTTGAGTTCTTCCTCAGCAGCTTTCTTCTTATGTTTATGTTTGCCGGTCATGGATTCTACTTTAGCTCTTGCCTTATCCTGGAGAGCGCCTGGCGCACGGGCTTTGTCTATCATTTCTTCATAAGAAATTATACCTTCATCATAAAGCTTCCATAAATGCTCATCGAGAAGCTGCATACCGAGTTTTTTACCTGTCTGAATACTCGAATCTATACGATAAGTTTTATTTTCACGTATGAGGTTTGCGATAGCAGGTGTTACAACCAAAAATTCATAAGCCGCGATTCTTCCCCTGCCTGTTGCCTTTGGACAAAGCGCCTGACTGAGAATAGCAATGAGGTTACTGGATAACTGGATTCGGATTTGTTCCTGCTGACTAACAGGAAAGACATCTACCAGCCTTGTAATTGTTCCCGCCGCGCTTGTTGTATGAACTGTGCTGAAAACAAGGTGGCCTGTCTCGGCAGCCCTGACTGCTGCTTCAATTGTCTCGAGGTCACGCATTTCACCGACGAGAATTACGTCTGGGTCCTGCCTTAAAACACGCCTCAAAGCCTCGGAAAAACTCGGGACATCAACACCGACCGAACGCTGGTTAATAATTGATTTTTTATGATTGTGGTAATATTCGATAGGCTCTTCGACAGTTACGATGTGGCGATCGAAATTTTCATTAATATAGTTAATCATGGAAGCAAGAGTTGTAGTTTTACCGCTTCCGGTAGGTCCTGTAACGAGGAACAGACCTCTTGGTCTGCGGCACAGTGCGGCGCATATTTTTGGCAATCCCAATTCATCGAAGGTCAGCATTTTAAATGGAATAAGACGCAGAACCATTGAAATTACACCCCTCTGTTTAAAAATAGCCACGCGGAAACGGCATTTATCAGCGAATGCAAAACCGAAGTCGGTTCCGCCCTCTTCCTGAAGTTCCTGCTGATTTTTATCTGGTGTAATGCTTTTCATTAAAGCAGTGGTATCATCAGGATCAAGTACTTTAGTCTCAAGAGACCTGAGTCCGCCGTCAATTCTCAATACCGGTGGACGATTTGTAATTAAATGAATATCTGAAGCGCCCATTGTTACAC
This sequence comes from Sedimentisphaerales bacterium, assembly GCA_016931715.1. Taxonomy (GTDB): domain Bacteria; phylum Planctomycetota; class Phycisphaerae; order Sedimentisphaerales; family Anaerobacaceae; genus JAFGPS01. The sequence continues at coordinate 11,059 of JAFGEF010000032.1, read as the reverse complement.
AGGCATTTAGTATTCTGTCCATATTCACTGTTGACATTTATGAATCCTTAATTAATAAACCTTTTCTTTATGCGCCTATTATTTCTTCTTCTGAACCTGTTGTTTTTACTATTTCAACAGGCGTTGTAATTCCTTTTAATACCTTGATTATTCCGTCTTGTCTAAGCGTTCTCATTCCGCTTGCTCTTGCAGCTTTTCTCAGTTCTGTTGTAGGAGCTTTTGAAAACGCCAGTTCTCTGACTTCCGTATTCAATTCAAACATCTCAAAAATAGCGAGTCGTCCTTTATAGCCTGTTCCAGAACACTGGGTGCAGCCGGCGCCTTTATAGACGGGTGTTTTTTGCAGCATTTCACGTGTGATTCCAAGTGCATCTAAATAAAACGGATCCGGATTTTCATCTACGACTTTGCATTTCTTGCATATAACCCTGATAAGTCTCTGTGCCATAATAGCCTGAATCGAGCTTGCCACAAGGAACGGCTTGACACCCATATCTATCAAACGAGTAATTGCGCTTGGCGCATCGTTTGTATGCAGGGTGCTGAAGACAAGGTGTCCTGTGAGAGCGGCCTGGATAGCAACGTCAGCAACAACACCATCACGGATTTCACCGACAAGAATGATATTGGGAGCCTGACGAAGCATAGCTCTCAGGATTTTATCAAACGTTAATTCAATTTCTTCCTTGACCTGACATTGATTCATGCCGGGGAAGTTGTATTCCACGGGGTCTTCTGCCGTAATAATTTTTTTATCCGGTTTGTTAAGTTCCTGCAATGCCGCATACAGCGTAGTTGTTTTTCCGCTTCCAGTCGGGCCTGTAACCAAAAAGATTCCGTTAGGCCTGGTAATTATACGCTGGAACATTTCATAATTATCGTGCTCGAAACCGAGCGATTCAATACCGATATTAACAGCATCAGGACGCAAAATACGAAGCACAACACTTGGGCCGTGAACACCGGGCAGAGAAGATACACGAAAGTCGATATCCTGGCCGCCAATTTCGCGTTTAATACGACCATCCTGGGGCAATCTCTTCTCGGCAATATCCATGCCGGAAAGAATCTTGAAACGAGTTACCAATGCAGCCTGCATGCTCTTTGGGATATTATCTCTTTCCATGCAAACGCCATCGACTCGGTATCTTATGCGTACCCTGTCAGCCATAGGTTCGATATGAATATCGCTTGCACGCATAAAATAAGCGTTATCTATAATAAGATTCACCAGCCTGATAATAGGAGCATCATCATCTCCGCCTGCTTCCTGGGCACGCAATGCTACTTCATGCAATTCATTTCCGATGTCGGCAAGCTCCGCCGCGGTCGCATCTATACTGTGCCTTAGCCTGTCATCTTCCTGTGTTGTTTCAACCTGAGTTATAGACTTCTCGATATAATTGCGGATTTTTGTCGGATTGCCAAGATAACACTCAGGCTCGGTATTCAGACGAAAACGAATGGCATCCATAGCTTCCAGGTCCGAAGGGTCGCCGATAATGACCTTTAATTTACCGTTGCTTGAGCCAAGAGGCAGAATATTATGCTTTTTTATCAGTTCTTCGGGAATAAGTTTTGTTGCATCGGGAGGAATTGCGGCTTTGTCCACATTGATATATTCTATACCGAACTGCTTTGCGAGCACTTTCGTTAATATGTCTTCGTTTATTACACCCTGCTCGACTAATACCTGTCCAAGACGTTTATTACTGCTCTTGGAGGTCTTAATAGCTTCGATTAGAACCTCTTTTTTCACCAATCCGGCTTTATAAAGTAATTCACCTAAATGCCTGTGTTTTTCTGTCATAGTCTCCTCGAGATTATACTAACCCCAATACAGTATTATAACATCTATATCGCAATTAGTCAACCTAATCTCAGACGAAGCATGTTTAAAGCGGTATGTGCGGCTCTAATTCTGATAAATTGCCTTTCAAAGTTGAAAATATACTGTTTTGTATCACACCCGCCGTCATAATCTACACATATATATACAAGCCCGACCGGCTTTTGTTCAGTTCCTCCGGTAGGTCCGGCTATGCCGGTTATAGCAATTGCAAAGTCTGTTCCGGCCTTCTTTCTTGCGCCCTGAGCCATTGCTTTTGCGACCTGTTCACTTACTGCCCCGTATTGTTCAATCAAAACTGTCTGGACGCCAAGCTGTGTTATTTTAGCTTCATTGCTGTAAGTTATCCAGCCATAAGTAAAATAATTACTCGCACCGGGAATATCGATGAGCATTTTAGATAAAAGTCCGCCTGTGCAGGATTCGGCTGTCGATATTGTTTTTTGCTGTGATACCAGTTTTGCGGAAACTACACCAGCGAGAGTTTCATCTTCCGAACCATAGACTAAATCACCTAAGATTTCACGAAGATTTTTTTCTTCCTTTTTACACATTTTCCTGGCTTTTTCACTGTTTTCAGCAGACGCTACTATATGTAAAGTAATGATTCCATCATGTACTGTGCAGTTTATAAGGGGATTTCTGCCTCGAAGCATCTTATCGCCGAGCATTTCCGCTATAGCAGATTCTCCTGCACCGAAACATTTGAGCCTGCAAACCTCAATAGTCTGAGTACCTGCAAATTCCTTCAATTCAGGTACTACTGATTTGAACATTTTTTCCATTTCCCACGGCACACCAGGCAAAGCTATAAGTATTCTTCCGTTATGGCGAGCCAGGATACCGGGAGCTGTTCCAACATTGGGAATGTATTCCGCACCAGATGGAATATATGCCTGAATCCTGTTTTTTTCAGGGATAGGCATATTTCGAAATCTAAAAATACTCTTAATATTTTCAAAAATGTTTTCGTGAAATTCCAGCTCTACCCCAAGAAACTTCGCGAATGCCTGTCTTGTAAGATCATCGTCGGTAGGTCCAAGCCCCCCTGTTACGACAATTATATCAGCTTCAGAACTTGCAGAATTTAGTTTCTGAACTATAGCATCTATTTCATCGCCGACTGTGAAAGAGCTTACTACAGGTATGCCTATATTTTGCAGTTCAATTGCAAGAAAAGCCGCGTTTGTATCAACGATAAGTCCGGCTAAGATTTCATTACCTATTGTTACTATACTTGCCTGTTTCATAATCGCGGAATTGTATGACGAGATACAGGATATTACAAGAAAAAATCATGCTTTTATTTTTAGAGTATTTTAGGAAGTGATACCTAAAAAATAATTAAGCATTCGATTGAACACGATTCACTAACCTTACCTCAATCAGCCTGAATTCACCAACATGTTCTGTCCAATCAAAAGAAAGATAATGTTCCAAAAAGGCCTTGGCAATATCCGGTGTATCAAAAAGGGCATGTTTGTTTAATTGATCATTGAATTCCTTAAAATTAGTGCCTTCTGAATCAGTACCATGCCAGACTGGAAAACACATACAATCAGAAATAGTTGAAAACCAATCTCCTTCGAAATAGGCAGGCTCATATCCTAACAAAGGATATTCAGCTTTCTCTGGCGAATCAGATTCCATATCGCGAATCCAAATAATCTCTCTTTCTATAGGTGCTTTAAGAAGATTGAACGCTACAACAGTATCATCATATGATTCTATTAAATCAGTTAAGTCATCATCGTCATCTTTAAGTTTTGCTAATCGGCCTATAGCCAAATGAGCTTCAAGCTCGTTATCTGCCGGCTCTACGACTAAACCTGAACCTCTAAAGATTTCATCATCTCTGTCATCCCATGAAAAAAGGGGATCTCTTGAAACTCCACGATACTGTTTATCATATGTTTTAGAAGGTTTTGCTTTCCATGGGATTGAGTAAATCGTTTTATCAATTGGTAATGGATAATTCATCTTCTCACGGAGTTCTAAATACTCACGATACTTTCTTTCATAAGTCTTTACTATCAAATATCCGGCAGTCATATTCGGCTTTCAAAGTTCTGAGTAAAAATCATAGTTTTCATTTTTGATAATATCCCGGTGGAGCATATTTGTTTTCTGATGGTTCTCCCGTTTTCTTTTGGAAGCCTTGTGATTTTACATCAAGTTGAATATCGGAAGGCGGATTAACAGGTATGTTTTGATTATCACAAGGATAACACAGCTTTATAAACAAGTTATTTGACTTCATCAAATAAACACCAAAAATCACTTCAAAAACGCTCATCATCGCAAAAATGAGTACATATCTATTCGTTGTGTAATTTGTTACGGTTCTTAGTTCGTTTATTTGTGACTGGCTATACATTGCCCTGCCGCTTTCTGGTAATATATGCGTTACATCCGGTCTCAGAATGAAAATTAAGATTGAACACACAATAGTCATAAGACCGAAGCCCCAAAATACTAAACCAATAATCTTGCATGACAATTCAAATTTCTCCCTCATATTTTTTCTTTCATTTTATTTTCCTGGCACAAATATAAGCTGCCATGAGCGCGCCTGGTACGCCGCCCATTTGATTTGCCCAGCATGAGCCTATATACAAGTTCCTGACCGGCGTATCGACATTCAGGCTCATTATTTTTTGGAAAAACTTTTTCTTCGGATTCCAGCTCCATGCCGAAGTTGCTCCGTCAGAGTTATTGGTGTAACGCTCATATGTCAAAGGTGTTGCGGCGTCCTGAAATTCTATATGATGCGAAAGGTCGGGAATAACTTCTTCAGCTTTTTTTATTAACGCCTGCGATGCTTTTTCTTTTAGCTGTTTGTATTTTTCTTTACTGCCGCTTCCCCAGTTATTCATCCATTTAACCGGGCACATCGCCATAAGCATAAGCGAAGACTTGTCCTCGGGCGCAAGAACAGGATTCAGCATCGAAAGTGAATATAAAAGGACTGAGCTTTTATCGAAATAATTTTCATCGCTGCTATTATGAATATCTGCATCCGAATCCAGATTGCAATATGCAACATGGTGTATTTTCATATGTTTTTGCAATTGCTGGTTTGTCATATTAAGGCCGAGATAAACAGTAAACACCGGCTCGGAGACGGCCGCATTCTCTATTTTGGTCTGAACTCCGGCGGGGATGAGGGATTTGTCATCGAGCAATTTCAGGAACGTCTTTTTGTAATCGGAAGCGGAAATAACATAATCAGCTTTGCAGGTGACATTATTACATGATACCCCTGCGGCAGTTCCATTTTCTGTTATTATTTTATCGACGCAGGAATTAAGTTTGAGCTTTCCGCCAAGTTTTTCGAAATTATCCGCAAGCACATCAGCCCACGACTGCATACCTTTCGAGACTGTCCAGTAGTCATCATACATTCCCATAACCGAGCCAATCAGCCATGCCGCCATATCAGGATACATCAGGCCGTTCAGCAGCCGACATATTTTCGAGTCTTTCTGGAAAAACTGCTCGTTGAATTCACCCACAGTCATATTCCCGAGGCGTTTCATTATCTTCATCGATTTTCCTGCGCTGAAAATATAAGAAACAATCGAGAGAAACATTCCTATGCCGCTGTAGAGAAATGGAATTACTTTATTGTTGTTTGCTGCCGATGCTTCGTACATTTGATCTACCTCGTGAAAATACTTATCAAGCCCGGCAGTTTCAGATGGAAACGCATCATAAAGTGCTGTTTTGAAATCACTGTATTGTTCGGGAATCATATCAAATTGCTTCGACAGCCAGCGTATTTTTTCTTTTGCGAATGCGATATTATCGAGTACGCCGATATCCCTCATCGCCTTGAATACCGAAGCCGAAGCCTCGAATGAAAGTGTGCCGCTCTCGAAGTAGAATCCCTTCCTGTAAAAACCTGCTGTATAGCCGCCCGGAGAGGAGTGAGACTCGAATATAGTTACATCATGTCCTTTTTTAGCCAGGAGATTACCCGCAACAAGTCCGCCTATGCCCGAGCCGATTATCATTACATTCTTCCTCGCCATTTTTTATCCCCTTCTAAATTTGTATGAAATATTATTTCTGCATATTTATCATGGCTTTAATTATACCGTCACGATAATCTGTAAGTAAATCAAAAGCATTTTGTGTCTGTTCCAGCTTAAAACGATGAGTAATCAGGAAATCGAGATTAACTTTTCCTGATGCAATCAAATCAATAGCCGGCTGGACGCAATGATTTTGCCTGCGGATATATTTAATCGTTATTTCTTTTCTGCGGAATTTGTCTGCGCTGAAGGAAATCATATCCTGTCTCGGAATTCCTACAATAACGAGCTGCCCGCCCGGTTTTAAGATATCGAATGCCTGGTCAAGTGCACTCTGCTGACCGCAGCATTCGAAAACACAATCCAGGCCAAGAGGTTCTGCTGCGAGAATTTCTTTGACAATATCGACTTTAACAGGATTTCCAATATAATCAACACCCAGTTTTCGAGCAGCTTCCAGACGCGAATCAATTTTATCAGTTACATATATGCATCCGGCTTCTTTTTCTTTCGCGGACAATAAAACACAGAAACCAATGGGACCGGTACCCAGAATCGCGATATTTGCTCCCTTGTGAAAATTAGCTTGTCTTACAGAATAAATTCCAATAGATAAAGGCTCGCAAAAGGCGCCTTTCTCAAGATTAAAAGCGCCATGAGTGGGAAAACAGTTTTCCTGGGGCACTACAATATATTCACACAGGCAGCCGCTCATCTGTTTTGGCGTGCCAAGAAAAATAACATTCCTGCATGTATGTTCTCTGCCGGCTTTACACTGGTCGCAACTGTGACATGCAAATGAAGGTTCGACAACAACCTGCTCACCTGTTTTCACACGTGTCACAGCCCTGCCGGTCTTTACAACAGTCGCGGCACATTCATGACCAACTACGAACGGGTATTCGACTACCTGTGAGCCGATTCTGCCTGTTTCGTAATAATGCACATCTGAGCCGCATACCCCGACTGCACCGATTTTCAGCAGCACGTCTGTATCTTTTTTTATTACTGGTTCAGGAATATCTCTAAGTTCCATCTGTCTAAGGGCTGTCAGAAACATTGCTTTCATAATTATCATCTCACCTTACATTTTTTTTGAAATAAGTTTAATCTCGAAAAGTTTTGGCCACAACTTTCCAGTTACAAATAAACGTTTATTCACTGCATCATATGCTATTCCGTTCAGGACATCAACTTTTCCGTTAGTATCCTGTGTTTTCAGAAGTCCTTTTAAGTCTATAATACTTTTTACCTGTCCTGTATGAGGGTCGATAACAGCGATATAGTCGGAGCCCCAGATATTTGCAAAGACTTTTCCGTTAATATATTCCAGCTCATTTACATACCGCAATAAAGAACCTTTATAATAAACCGGAACCCGCGAAATCAGCTCGAATGAATTCGGATCAAGAAAACTGATTGAGGCTGAGCCGTCACTCATAATTATTTGTTTGCCGTTATGTGTCAAACCCCATCCTTCGGTTCTGTAACTGAATTGCTGCAGAGGCTCGAATGTTGTTTTATTATATACAAATCCAACATGTGACTGATAAGTTAATTGAATAATTTTATCTTCGAATATTGTAATCCCCTCGCCGAAATACTTGTCCGGAAGATTATAAATCTGCACAACTTTGCCTGTTTCAAGCTCTACTTTTCGTATCGAAGAACGTCCTTCCAGTCCGGTGCTCTCGTATAAAAATCCATCAGCATAAACAAGTCCCTGTGTGAAAGCATTTGGGTCATGAGGGAAAGTATTAATGACTTGATAACCATATAATTCCTGCGGTTTTGAAGTCCTCGTATTGACAATATATATCATCAGAACAACTATAAGAATTGTTAATAATAATGGAATAGAAAAATATAGTCTTTTTTTTACAACTTTCTTTTTCACGTATTATTCACTTATATATTAAACCTGAAATTGATAATATCCCCGTCTTTAACAATATATTCTTTTCCTTCGAGCCTGATTTTACCTGCAGCCTTGAGCGCCTTTTCGTCACCGTATTTTATCAGGTCATCGTAAGCGAAAGTCTCGGCCCTGATAAAACCTCTCTGGATGTCACTATGCACTTTTCCTGCCGCTTCGACTGCGATTGTGCCTTTTCTTATTGGCCACGCACGTACTTCATCGGGACCTATTGTCAGGAAACTTATCAGGCCGAGTGCGTAATAGCAGCTATTAACGAATTTACTGGCCGCCGATTCAGTTATGCCCAAATCCGCCTTGAATTCCGCCCTGCTTTCGGAATCCAACTGGGACAGCTCTAACTCGAGTTTGGCGCAGAAAGACGTGACAGGTATCGAGCTATCGATACGTCCCTCAAAATCAAATTTTTCATTAAGCTGGTCTTCACCGACATTTACGACTACTATCATTGGTTTCATTGTTAAAAATCCCAGTGATTTTATCATTTCGCGTTCAGCGTCATTTTCGATAACTGAGCTGATAGTCTTTTCCGCTTCTATTGCTTCCTGTAATTTTTTCTGCAAGGCAAGCTCGACTTTGTCGTGAACCTGTGTTTTCGAGGGTTTATTTGCCTGTTTTTCGAGATTTTCAATTCTTGTTGTAACAAGCTCCAGGTCAGCAAGCAAAAGCTCGGTTTGCAGTTCTGCCAGGTCAGCTAAAGGATTAACCCTGTTGCGATAAGCTGGAACTGTAGGATTGTTAAAAGCTCTCACAACCATAACTATTAAATCTACAGTCCTTATTTTGTTTATCAATCTTCTTGCGGCAGCCCTGCCGTGGTCATCAGTAAAATTAAAGCCGGGCGTATCAAGACAATCTATAGTTGCATGAACGACCTTCGCAGGCTTGCAGTATTTTATAAGAAAATCGAACCTTTCGTCCGGTACGGGAACAATTGCCTCTTCTATCGCAGTCGAGCCGATAGCAGGAGATTGCTTGCCGCTTATACTGGAAAGTATAGTACTTTTACCAGATTGCATTAAACCTACAAGTGCTGCTTTCATTTTACACCTATACTTTTTCTTTCTGTTATTTATATATGGCAGGCTATGTACACTATCTTTAACTGATTGTGAACGAAGCTCAACCTACTTTTTTCTGTTTTCTGTTTAAATAATCAGCAATTACTATAACGCCGATTCGTTGAATTGAAAAGACTAAAAATACCTGCTTTTTTGGGATTTAAGTGAACTTTTGCAAAAATGAGAAAAGACATACTTTGGAAAGAAAAAATTTATTTGTTGATATAAAGGCATGAGCATAGGTATAATACAAATTTATGGCAAAGTATCCAATATTTCTTGAACTCGAAGGTCGCAGGGTTGTCGTTATTGGCGGCGGGACTGTCGCAGTTCGCAAAGCGCAGACACTGCTCGATTCCGGTGCAAGGCTCGTCGTAGTAGCAGAAAATATCGATAAAATGATGACGGCCTTTTGCACAAACAAGAATGCGGAACTTATCAAATCCAAATATGAAAAAAGTTATCTTACCGCAGCAATGCTTGCTATCGCCGCAACCAACGACCACCAGTTAAATAAGCAGATTTACAAAGACTGCCAGGAACTGGAGATTTTATGCAATGTTGTAGATGAACCTGAACTTTGCGATTTTTTCGTGCCGGCAGTAGTTAAACGGGGCAACCTCCAAATAGCAATCGGAACCAGAGGAAATTACCCGGCTTATGCTGGTCACATAAGAAAGAAGCTTGAAGCGATTTTCACCGAACAGCATGGCGAATTCCTTGAAGTACTTGAAAAGATACGACTGAAAATCATTGAAGAAGTTCCGGAACAAAATAAGCGAAAAATCATCCTGGGTAAACTGTGCGATGATAATTCATTCGAGTATTTTATCAGGAACGGTTCGGAAAAATGGCAAACCTATGCTAACGAATTAATATTGTGAAAATAATAGATTTAAGAAGTGATACCGTGACATTGCCGACACAGGAGATGCTGCGGGCAATTTACGACTCTGATTTGGGAGATGACGTTTACGGGGAAGACCCGGCAACAAATCGGCTCGAAGAAATGGCTGCCGAACGGACGGGTAAAGAAGCGGCGCTGATGGTCGTAAGCGGGACAATGGGAAATCTTGTGAGCATACTGACTCATTGCAGACGCGGTGAAGAAGTCATTCTCGGCAATAAATCACATACATTTATCTATGAAGCCGGCGGAATGTCGGCACTTGGCGGGATACATCCTCATACAGTGGTCAATCAGCCTGACGGTACGATGCTTCTGGAAGATATACAACTGGCAATACGCAGTGATAACATACATTTCCCGCGAACCAGGCTCATCTGTTTGGAAAATACCCACAATTACTGCGGCGGTACTGTGCTGCCGGTTCAATACATGGAGGAAACAGCCGCCCTGGCTCAGAAGAATTCCCTTCAAGTCCATCTGGATGGCGCCAGGATATTCAATGCGGCAGTGGCTTTAGGTGTGGATGTCAAAGAACTAACACGTTATGTGGATTCGGTAAGCTTTTGCCTGTCTAAGGGATTGTCTGCGCCAGTCGGTTCGGTGATATGCGGCTCAAGCAATTTTATTGAAGAAGCACGGCGGAACCGAAAGATGCTTGGAGGCGGGATGCGTCAATGCGGAATTATAGCCGCGGCGGGAATTATCGCTCTTGAACAGATGGTCGAACGATTAAATGAAGACCACGCCAACGCAAGACGTTTAGCTGAGGGAATAGCCGGGATTCCGTATTTGTCTATCGACCTGGATAAGGTACAGACAAATATCGTATATTTTAATCTTAAAAGTGAGAAAATTACTACCGGGACATTAGTCCGGCAGCTTGCAAACGATGGAATTAAAATATCATCTTCGGGAACAACCCGCCTAAGAGCTGTGACACATTATGGCATCAGCACCAAGGACATCGATATTACACTGAAAGCTTTGCAAAAATACATGAAAGAGATATATAAACAATAACTTACTCAAACTGACCGGTTATAAATTTAATTTGTTATAACCTTTGTTATAATAAACACTCAACATAATTTGTCATCCTGAGTGATAACGAAGGATCTGGTTGGCAAATATTATTTCAATTTCGCTCGTTTATTCTTATTCATAAGCCAGATGCTTCATTTCCAGGCTGTGTCGCAATTACGATTAAAATGTTTTTTTATTTTTTTTGACGATATGTTATAATAAGGCAACCAAAAACGAAAGGGA
>JAFGEF010000031.1 GCA_016931715.1 Sedimentisphaerales bacterium | reverse complement strand
TATAACAAAAACCACGGGGCATGTACAGATTTTACCGGAAGAACAATATGTGTTTTTTAGTTGATTTTCTATGGAATAACTTTGATAAAGAAAGGCATCCGCACGAATAAGGTTTCATAGTTTGAATATAAAGCAGTTAAATAAACGAATGGGAGAAACATAATCGTAAGCACAATTGGAAGACTAAAATCAATCAGGTTTTTTTTGGTGGCAAGGTTCCCGAAATCAGTTGAGGCCTTGTAAAAAACATATGCCACTAAAACGATACCCATAAATGATAAAACAAAATTAAGTAACTTTTTAACACTTTTGTATTGCTCATCAGTTTCCGCAATAGCTATCATCCCACCAATTAAGGCGGAAGAAGGAACAAGTATCAATTCTATCCATAAGCTGAACACATATATATTGATGATAAATTCGAGTATAATTAATATTTTCAAATTGTCTCTTACAGAGTTTTTGAAATAATTTTTGTCGGTTGCCTTTGAAAACTGCATAAGCATAACGAATGCAACACAAATTATCCATAGTATAGTATTTTTAATCCAGTGAACCCCCCAAAGACCAAAAACATAGAAGGGATATATTATTATAGCGATGTAGAGAAGCATTAATAAATATCCCCAAACTAGTTTTTTAGCAAAGAAAGCTTTTATTAAGGATATAGATGTTGCTCGTACTGTTTTATAAGTCAGCGCCCATATAATGAAAATTACAATCCATATGATAATAGATAGCTCTCTGTTGTTAAGTTCAGAAAAGAATCTCATTTTTATACGTGAACCTTGCTAATGGATTGACTATAAAGTTACGATAGTCAAATGATGTAAATATTTTTACACTTCCACCAATATCCCTTTTAGATCAGTGTAACTGGCCTCTCGGTGAAGGAATCTTAATGCTATTGACACTATTTCAAATTGGCGCTTGGATAACTTATCCCTTTTTTTGTTTATTATAGTAGAGAATAAGTCATCCACTCTTTTATAGAACTCATCTTCAGCGGTCATAAAATCGGGTTCATATCGACGACGCTTCAATAAGTATAATATGGCAAGTATGCAATTGTTATATATTTGCTCAAAATTTGATTTCTTCACTTCTCTTTCAAGGCTTCGCAATAATCCTGAAATAATATTCTCAATTCGACTCCTGCTAATAATTTCAGGTTGCAGAGCATGGTCACGGAAACGAACGATGTTTCGAATAGCTCTTAACCAATAATTGAGACCAGCCTGTCTTATTTGAAAGAGTTGTTCCAAAGCGGCAAAAAAAATTTTAATGTCATCCGGTTTTTCAAAGCAAAGACCAATTGTGTGCAAATCAACTTTTGACGTATCGGCCATATTTTGCTTAATATTTTGACGGACAGATTCGATTATTGTAGATGGACATGCGAGATATGACCAAGAGGCTGTTCTTTGAACCGATTCTTTCTTTTTTGTTGATATTCCTCGACGTATAAAATAAGATTCACACTCTCCGACAAACTTATGCGCCAAGTGTGGCGATGTGACGTCTTCTAAATTGCCATCAGAAGGGAACACACTGTAATGTAAAAAAATATCACCCTTAAGACGACGGCCTCGAAACTGATCTATACTATCTGCCAGTGGCCACCTGTTTATATGTTTTCGTAATTGTTTCAAGCTATTCAGTATGGTCGGGGTATCATTACTTAAAGCACCAATTGCATCATGAAAAGAACTTTCAGCCTCATACCACATATCCTCGTCATGCTTCAGAATGGATACCTGCGGCAAATAGGAAAGAAGTGGAGGGGGCGGCTCCTCACAATCCTCCATTTTTTTCCAATTCAATAATAAAGGTCTGAAAGCATCTCTCCTTTCTGGATTAATTGTCACTTTCGCAAAACCTTGACCAGGCCTGAGGTTTGCTGAAATCAAAACACCTTCAACCTTTTGTGTTTTCTCCGGAATTTCTGCTGATACTTTACGAAAAATTTTTTCGTTTTTAGCAGATGAACGACGAAGGACAAGATTTAATGTATTCTCACCTTGTTGGATCTTTAATCCTGTTACAGATTCCTTAGATTTGTATTCTTCACCAGCACGAACGGTGGTTCCTTCAACTAGTAATTTATATGCATTTTCCCAATCGCCATGTTTATCTTTACGATGATGATGGATCTCTATGGGCAAAATAGTCTCCCTATAACAGGGCAACCCATTTTCAAGAGCGGCCGCAGTATATGCTGCACCTTTAACTGCTTCAAAACCGTCACTGATAGTTGCATCGTTTGGTTTGAAGGCATCTGCTATGAAATCACCAAGGCGTCTGTTTTCTGTTATATGAATGTGGGCACATGCTCCGTCAATGAAGATGCCCAGACATTTTTCTCTTGTCTTATCAAATAAATATTGCAATTGCTGGTTGCGCAGACTTACCAGTTCTTCCTTAAACAATTCAAACGAGTCACTTTGGGGTGTCCAAGCCATATTTTTCCAAGCATCTAATGCTTGCAGATTCGAACGGTCTTTTTCAGTCCATCCACGAATCACACAGTTTCTTAAAGCTTCGGTTTGTTCTTTATTGGGGACAATTTTTTCAATTGAATAATTGGTGCCCCTTGGTGATCCAAAAACAACATGCCAAGCATCAGCCAAATTATCGAAGACTGAACTTGCTAACCCAAAGAAAAAACTAGCACCTAACCTTGAAATCTCGCCACCTTCAGATGTACGATTTCTAACAGGTACTAACCATAATTTTTCGGCAAATATTCGTGCTCTAATCTCAATTGGCACGACTTCCCATTGGTCAAAAGCCATCGTAATAACAAGCAAATGTCCTATGCTGACACCTTCTTCACTTTCTTCTCCGAGCCCATTAAAATTATTAACATTATTTCGACACCAAGATAATGCAACTGCCACCGGACGTGGGACAAGAAATGCATCGCAATGATCTATTAATGCCTGCTGGGCGGCTTCTCCCAAGCTATCTGGTATAATAATAGATACTTTCGAGTTCGAAAACTGATTCATCCAAGAAATGACGGATTTGGCAATTAGTTCCTCAGAAGAACAAGATAGCTCCTTTTCCCCTGTTGGTCTCCATCCTATTTCAGTATCACCGAGAATTCCTGAAAAAGAATCAACAGAACGTTTTGCCAGTTTTTGCCATGCGCATACGAGGGGGATTCTTCCAGTACCATTCTTATAATTACCATATATTGGTACTTGACATTCCGGGGGCCAAGCGAGCCCTGTTCCTCTTCTATGACTGTGGGCAGAGATACCTGATATAACAGATTCACCATGTATTAAGGGAAGTAATGCTGCTGGTGGAGTATCAGCTAAAGTTTTGCATTCGATAATTTCTGCCTCTTCGGCAATAGCAACCAGAGGTCGGTGCTGAGTTAAATCTATACCGAGACAATATTTATTTGCTTTATTCATAATTAAGTTGCTTTTTCTAGTACTAGATGAATTCCTGCTTTGAAATTTTCTATGAGTTTTCTGAATTCTTCAGAATCTGTCTGGTCGATGGCAAAAGGTATTCGAATACCGACCATTTCTAATTCTCTTTCTGAAGGCCATGTTTCGATATCTACGTCTGGTGCTGTATCGGCTGCTTGATGGTCTGTAATAAGCAAGAGCCCCAAAAAATTGTAGGGTTTTCTGGTATAACGTCTGACATCTGATGAAAATAATCGAAGCGCCTCACCAGCTTTGTTTATCAAGGGTAAAATCTGTTTAGATTCTCCTGTCCAGTAAATAAACCATATTATTAACAACGTCTTGGTTGATGGCCAAAATAAGGCTTGATCACATCCAAGATTCCCGAGGTAGGGTGCAAATTCAAAGGGAGGGGATTCTACCCAGGTTTTAAGATTGGTTTGCACATCTCTTGAATCTATGACTATGCATGTGCCTTTTGAAGTTTCAAACGGACCAGGACAAACAGGCGATTCAGTCCAAATACCATTCTCGCTTTCCAATCGATAATAAGGAGTGCTTGTATGCTCTTCTTTAAAGAATTCCGTAAGTGCACAGCCAACAAGCTGTCTGGCTGATTCTGCCCAGAGGATGCGTTGCCACTCCCAAGCATCATCCAGCGCCTTTTTTTCTCTTAAAAGCTCGCGATAAGTACTATAAACGTGCCTATATCGTTCATCCATCTGAAGTGAATAATTAGGCTGGATTGGGTGCTGAAGCTGGTCAAAAGAAATGGATTGAATGTTTTCTGATAATAACCATTCTTTACATTTTCTATTACAGCTGTTGACTGTTCTAACCCTATTGCTGCCGACCTGAAGATGATGTTGATTCGTTGCCACGTAACCCATGGCTCTTTCTAACATACCATTTATCACCCAACTGAATACACGATTCTCTAAAGTATCCATTGAGTCTTTTCTCTGCACAGCAAGAAGTACTTGCCGAGGTCCGGCCTTTTCAGCGGGAGTACGACCAGGCTGTCTTGCATAATCACGAATGCAGGCAGAGTCGAATTCCTGTATGCGACTTAACTTTGTGTTTTCACGATAGCGTAACAATATCCTGCGAGGACGTTGTACAATTGTATTGAAAATTCGTAATAGATCCTTATCTTGAGCCAATTTAACAATCAGAGACATTATGGCTTCCGACTTATCGAGATTAACCCATGTTTTTCGTACAGTAGCCCAACTACGCCTCACAATGTTTCGTGATTTCTCTTCTAAATCATTGAGGGATGACTCGTCATTAACCAACTCTCGGAAACAGTGTATCTGCCACTCAATAAAACTTTCAACACGTCGCCCTAAATCACTTTCATGACGCCCTGACGGCCTTCCAATAATATCTATTTGAGTTATTTCATGGATTTTTTCGGACAAAAAAATATTGACTGAAAAATCATGCACAGACTTATTAGGTCGAGAGTCAGTTGGCAACTGGAAAGCAGTACATATTTGTCCATCCCATCGAAAGGGGAAGGATACTTTGGGGAGGAATTTACGTTTAGGGCCGTACCGAGGTTCCAAGTCAATAGGCGCAACAATACGAGGAGAACAAGAACCTGAAATAGTACATATTGGATTAGTATCATCTAACAGAAAATTACCTGACTCCACGTCATGTAGATCCCAGGGGGTAGAGAGAAGTATTGAGTCCATATGTGATTACTCCTCTGCCCGGTCTAATCCCCGCCAAATGAATATTTGCTGCTGAGAATCAGCTCCCTGCTTGAAAGCATTTAACAGAAGCTGGTCCTCACACTCTTCGATTACCTTTTGAATTTGTCGTAGTGGTCTGTCTACATCAGCAACTTCTACACCTCGTAATTTGGGCATGATACGTTGTTCGATCTGATCGGCCATTGCAAGATGGATTCTGTTTTGAACCCAATCCGGATAGTTTGCCACGTAAGCATGTATTGCTTGCGCTACCCTATGCCCAAAAGGCCTATTTATCTGCTCCATTGCATCGTTAAGCCCATTTATCCAATGGTTAACTTGACCTCTTTCATGAGCGGATAAAGTCGATCTATGGAAGGATTTCCATTGGTCAAAGGTCAAACCATTTTCGTTTGGAATTGTTCTTGGGGTGTCATCTTGTTCTGACAGTTGCTTAGGCCGGCCAAATCTCATTACACAAGCCCTATCAAGTACTTTGTCCGATAGTGCCTGGGTGGTTTCGTCTTCATTCATTGTACCTGAGAAAAGGATATTATGGCCCGGGAACAGTCGAATAAATTTTTCACCTTTATGTAAGCTGCCCATTTCCAGAGCGATTTCTGCTTTTGCCCTCTCCTCGTTGTTATCAAGATTAATTCCGCGTCTTGTCTCGAGGCGGCTTAAAAATTCACTAAAATAATACTCAACGCATGCCAGGTTCATTTCATCCAATAGGACTAATAACATGCGGTCCGAACGGCTATAATCCCAATCATCAGGTAGTGGCCATGATGGTCTGTTGTATAATTCAAACTGGACCATAGCACGTGCAAGTTCTGTCGCTTTATATCGGCTTTCAAGATAATTATAAAATCCAAAAAGATCTTGAGGGCTGTCCCAACGGGGTTGTACAGCTAAAAGGACAGGATGAATTCCCATACCTTCTGCATAGCGCCTTGGCAACTCACTTTTTCCAGTTCCGCTGATTCCTGCCAGTACTACAAGCGGGGAAATATCGCTAATTTTAAGTGCAGTATGAAACGCATTTAGTACACGTTCTGGGAAGTTTAGTTTTTGCCCTTTTATATATTTTGCAGTAGACGTGAGTAACGCACGTTCATCTACATCTCCTTCAACTGGTTTTAGCTTCGGGAAAGTAACAGGTTGCCATAAATCGCGATATTTTGATT
>JAFGEF010000002.1 GCA_016931715.1 Sedimentisphaerales bacterium | reverse complement strand
TCTTACAACGATGCTTTATATGCCGCCTGAGCGCAGGACTCTTTTCGGAGTAAGTCCCAATACTATTCGTCTTTCCGCAGGAATCGAGAAAACCGAGATACTGCTTGAAGATTTAAAACAGGCGCTGGACAAGATAGAAATTAAATCTGAGTTAAAAGTTAAAATAAATGCTGTGCAAAAGCCTTCAAAAGAAAAAGAAGATAACTATGCCAACGTACGAATATAAATGCGAAAATTGCGGTCTAATATTTGAAAAATTTCAGAGCATGGCGGATAAACCCATAGAAAAGTGCCCGGAATGCAGTGGAAATGTTCAGCGGTTGATTGGAGGAGGGGCGGGGATTATTTTCAAAGGTTCTGGTTTTTATGCTACTGATTATCGTTCAAACAGTAGGCCTTCATGCGGCAGAAACCAGACCTGTTGTGGCCGGAATACACCTTGTGACAAAAAACCATGTGAATAAGATTCTAATATTTATACCAAATCTGAAAGGCATCAAAAATGGATAAACCTCTTCTTAAAAACTGCAAAGCGTGCGGCAAGGAAGTAAGCAAATATAGTCCATTTTGCCGGAACTGTGGCCATCCTCAGGGTTCGAATCTCATAATTTGGCTATTGGCGTTGTTTTTTCTCATCCTTCTTGCTGCATATACAGCTTTTATGCTCTATTATTGTTGTCATCCGGAACATTTTATATCGAAATAGGATTTTGAATTGAGTAATGAAAAATTTGGTTCTTGGATATAAAGCATTGGATCCACAGGTAATGTACTGGGAGACTCAAAAAGGCACAGAATTTCTAAAACGAATCGGAATAAACAAGGGAGATAATGTGCTGGATTTTGGTTGTCGGGTTGGTCACTATGCAATTCCTGCTGCAGAAGTTATAGGAAATGAAGGTGTCGTTTATGCGATAGATACAGAAGAAAAAGCTCTATTGGAATTAGAGCAGAAAATAAAAGCTCTTAATTTTACGAACATAAGAATAATAAAGACATTTGGTCAACTAACGTTGCCATTGGAAGAAGAAAGCATTGATGTTGTTTTACTCTATGATGTTTTACATTATCTGAAAGAGGACGAACGAAAAAAACTATACCAAGAAACCTTTCGAGTTTTGAAAGAAAAGGGAATGCTCTCTGTATATCCCAAGCACTGTTTGACAGACGATCCAATAATGGAATTTCAGAATATGGACTTGAATACAATCAAGCACGAAATTGAGAATTTAAATTTCAATTTTACCGTAAAACATTGTGATCATATAAGCCATGATGATGGTCTTAATCAAGGCTGCGTATTTAATTTCAGAAAGAAAATGTGATAAATTAGCTCTATTTAACAGATGATTGAGAATATATCGAAATCGGGTTGGGATGATACATTGTTGTAGATCGACGAAGAAATATAAAATGTCTATAATTGATTTTATAAAAAGAAGAAAGGACGTAAGCTGTCAGGAAAGTGACGGTATAAATTCAGCTATCCAATTAATAAATGAATTTAAAAACAGGACATTTGTATTTAAGGGAACAAAAAAGAAATATTTTGGGCTGAGCCAGGAAGATCTTGTTATAAAACTTCAGGAAGAAATGGACAATATGCTTGTTTTGTACCGTTATACGACAAACATAAAAAAGTATATTGATAAAAAAGGCGTTGCTCATGCAGAAATAAAACTGTATGGCAAAGTAAGTGGTATGAGCAGATATAATCCCTTAGATATAGAAATGTTAATAAAAACGGAGATGTAAACGAATATATTTTGAGATATTTTAGAAAAGACAGTTATGAAAAACAACCAATCAGGCGATATTTTACCTAACAGCAATAAAAAGCAATACATCTTTGGGCCGGTTCCTTCCCGAAGACTTGGAAGGTCACTGGGTGTTGACCTGGTACCTTTTAAAACATGCAGCTATGACTGCATATATTGTCAATTAGGCAGGACAACAAATAAAACCATTCAAAGAAAAGAATGGTTTCCTCTTGAGGATATCATAAATCAGCTCAAAGAGAAATTATATCTGAAGCCGGATTATATCACCCTTTCCGGCTCCGGCGAACCGACATTGTTTTCAAAGCTTGAGGAATTAATTTATAGAATTAAAGAAATTACCGACATACCGGTAGCGGTACTCACTAACGGTTCCTTGTTATGGCAGCCGGAAGTAAGAGAAGCCTTGAAATTTGCAGACATGGTTGTTCCTTCGCTTGACGCTGGAAGCAGCCTTAAGTTTCAATATGTAAATAGGCCTCATGCGGATATTACATTCGGTAAAATGCTTCAGGGACTTGTGGATTTTCGCAAGGTTTATAGCGGACGATACTGGTTAGAGGTATTCCTGTTGGCCGGAGTAACAACTACAGATGCAGAAATAAATAAACTAAAAACCTGCATAACTGATATACAGCCTGACCTGGTTCAGGTAAACACGGTTACTCGTCCGCCTGCTGAAAGTTTTGCAGAGCCGGTATCAAAAAAACAATTAGAGAAGATAACCGCCCAGTTATATGAACAAGCGGAAGTTATCGCTGATTACAGAGATGTGCATAAAGAAAAAGATTTTACTGCCAGACGCGAGGATATATTTACACTTCTGCAGCGCCGGCCTTGTTCAATTGAAGATATTTCGGCCGGCCTCGGTCTTCATCGTAACGAAGTTGTTAAATACATAGAAGAATTATCCGCAGAAGGTAAAATCGAAGCAATACCACAAAATAAGAAGCTTTATTACAAAGCTTTAACATAATATGAAATCAGCTTATAAGTGTGTATTAGATAATATGAGAAAATGAAGGAAATAACAAAATGACGCAATTAACAGCAGAAGTTAAAAAGGCAATATCACAACAGGAAATTTTTCCCGTAGCTACTTGTAATCAGAACGGGATTCCAAATGTAATATACATAAAATATTTGAAAGTTATCGATGATAAAACTGTACTGATCGCAGATAACTACCTTAGCAAGACCAGAGACAATATCTCAAACAATGGCAAAATCGCTTTTGTTGTTCTTAATAGTGACAAAGGTTCTTATCAAATAAAAGGCACCTCAGAAAGGTTCGAAAAAGGCCCTATGTACGATGAAATCCAAAGGTGGTTACCTGAAAGATATCCAAGAGTCGCGGCTGTCGTAATTAAGGTAGAAGAAATCTATAAAGGCGCAGAGCGGATTGGTTAAAATAAAATATTATGAATATCACCATATCAAAACCTCGGATTGTAGCATTTGAGGTAACACACAAATGCCAATTAAACTGCATGCACTGTCGTGCATCAGCTTCAGAAAAAGCAGATAGGGAATACTTGACCAAAAAGCAGTGTAAGCAAATCCTTTTTTCTCTTGCCCAGTACAATAAGTGCGTAGTTATACTTACAGGTGGTGAACCTATGGAAAGAGAGGATATTTATGAACTTATTGAATATGGTAATAATATTGGCCATAAAATGGCGCTTGCAACATGCGGCTATCTTATAAATAATGAAAGTATTGAAAGACTTAAGAATTCAGGGATTTTAACGCTTTCTTTTTCGCTTGATGGACCAGATGCAATTTCACACGATTCCTTTAGAAGAGTAACCGGTGCATTTGATATTACATTAGCTGCAATCGAAAAAGCCAAAAGCAATAACATAAGATTTCAGATAAATACGACTATTACAAATCGCAATGTTGAACATGTACCCAAAATAGCTCAATTAGCAAAAAAACTTGGGGCATATTGTTTCAATCCTTTTATTCTTGTACCTACCGGTCGCGGTGCTGAAATTTCAGATGAAATACTTAAACCCGGGAGATATGAAATGCTTCTTTACGATCTTGCTGAGATAAAAATACAAAATCTCATTGATGTTCGTGTTACTTGCGGCCCTCAATTCAGCAGGATAATGGCACTGAAAAATCCAAAGATATTGTCTAAGAAAAATAACCGTAAGGGCTGTATGGCTGGTGGAGAATTTGCTTTTATAAGTTATAAAGGTGATGTTCAGACCTGCGGTTTTCTTAATTTATCTGCAGGCAATCTTATTAATAACGATTTTAACTTTGCTGATATATGGGAAAATTCCACCTTTCTCAACAATATTCGGGACTTATCAATATACAAAGGCAAATGTGGTAAGTGTGAGTTTGTTGAAAGCTGCGGCGGATGTCGAGCCAGAGCTTATGGAATGACAGGCAACTACCTGAATAGCGATCCGATATGCAATTATCAACCAGCCCAACAGAGTAGATTTTAACGCATCGGAACATAACTTATATCAGGCTGCGCATCTATTAATAAAAGTTGTGGATTTTATAGCAAAAATATCATGAAATATGGAGACCTCAAAGGTAACAAGATGGAAACAAAAGCAAAAAATCAATTCAACTGGCGTTCGTTTGTATCAGTCCTTACTGCATTTTCTTTTATTGGATTAACTTTTACTGGTATTATACTTTTTGTTGTTCCGCCTGGACGGATTGCTAATTGGACAGGCTGGACTCTTCTTGCTCTGACTAAAGATCAGTGGATTGCTCTTCATGACTGGTTCGGTATTATCTTTGTAGTCACAGCGGTTATTCATCTGTACTTTAATTTAAAATTATTTATTAGTTATTTCAAGAGCAGAGTCACGAAAACCTTCTCATTGCGATCAGAATGGGTAGTTGCACTGCTCGTGTGTGTTGTCGTTGGTGCAGGAACCGTCGTAAATTTTGCCCCATTTTCTACACTGATGACCTGGAATGAAAGCATCAAATACGGTTGGGATAATCCTTCACAGCAAGCTCCGATACCACACGCTGAGTTACTTACTCTGATCGAGCTGGCCGAGCAAGTACCAGATGCTAATATCGAGACAATGATCGCCAACCTTGAAGGGCAGGGTATCAAAGTTCAGTCACCGGAAATAATTGTTAACGAACTCGCAGAGTCAGTTGCTATGACACCGGAACAGATATACCAAATCGCTTTAGGCCAAAGCACTACAGGAAGCAGTCGATTTGGTCAGATGACATTGAAGCAGTATTGTGAACAAATAAACTTGGATGTGGACGAGGCTGTAAAAATACTAAATGATGCAGGTTTTACAATAAAGCCTGAAATGACTATTCGAGAAATTGCTGATTCAAAAGGTGCGCATCCTTCAGAAATACGTACATTACTCAATCAGCTTAATCAGTAACACGATATAAGCTTGGCTGTGCTTCATTTTGTTTGTGCCATAATTACGTTTCGTTGTTCTGTATTATTCGGATAGGCTCTAAATCTAAAGTATGTTTAAGAGTAATTTCAAGTGCCTGATTACCTTTACCTGTATTTGTTAGTCCGACGAAAGAGATATTTAGAGCAGGGTAAATAATTGCTCTTGCAAAGAAAGTCCCGCCGCTCCCATCAAACATACTAAGTAGGGCTTGCTGAATAAGTTGGAAGTTCTTGTTTTACAAAGCGATAGGATTGATTTATAATCTTCCAAGTGAATGGAATTCGGATAG